>JAPLVL010000031.1 GCA_026397135.1 Candidatus Berkelbacteria bacterium | reverse complement strand
TTTTCTAGTTTGACATTCATAATTTCAGCCAAATAGGTATAGAGTGGCTGTCTTCGGCTCTTGGCTACCGCTTTGGCGGCAGCGAGTGAGACAGACAAAGTGGCGTTGGCACCAAGCTTCGATTTGTTGGCTGTGCCGTCCAATTCGATCATCTTTTGATCGATAATAGTCAGATTATCGGCATCGAGGCCGATAATCTGGTCACGAATCAGGCTGTTTACGTTTGAAACGGCCTTCAGGACACCTTTACCACCGAAGCGGTTATTATCACAGTCTCGAAGCTCCAGTGCTTCCTCTGCCCCCTTGGAGGCGCCTGAGGGGACAAAACCAACCGCATAGGTGTTGTCATCTAGCATAATCTCGCACGCGACGGTTGGGATTCCTCGTGAATCAAGAATTTCTCTCGCTCTTAAATCCGTAATTTTGGGCATATTTCCTCCTTAGAGTTGTATTTTATTGCACAGTTACACTTGAAGTAGTCTCAGGTGGAATAACTGAAATCCATGTTTGGCCGCGATTAAAGGTGATTTCAGCTCCGGTTGCATCATAGAAAGTTTCACGAGCGGTCGAGGAAGTCTTCTTCCATGTCCCCTTGATATCTTTGCCATCGATGAAGATTTCGGCCGGTCCTGTACCGATAGTAGTCATGTTATAACCTTCTTCATTGATCCTGGTTTTGATCTCCTGGCGTTTGACTGTCATCACAATGACATTCTTGGGGTTCAGTTGAACTTTGGTAATCTTGTCGAGCTGAGCTACGCCTGCCAAGAATCGCTTGTACGAATTAGTCGCTTGATCGTAGTTGTATTCGACTTTGTACGTAGGGCTGCTGAAGTTGACTGTAATTTTTTGGCTGACAGGCAGAGCGGCTGCTTCATCGCTGGTCGGATCGTCTTTGAATTTGTAAAGAGTGAAGTTGTTGGCACTTGAATAGCTGAATTTGGCTGCCGCGTCCAGGAGGGCTTGGGGATAACCATACATTGTATGTTCGGTTGCGAGTTTTTTGTTCGAGAGGTCGCGACAGTAAACAGCAGAACATTCGGAAAATTTGAATTCGTCCAAATCCTGAACTTTGTCAGCCTTGATTTTGTCGAGAGCGTCGATGTTGCCACCGACATGAGCCAAATACGCGTTGTATCCTTCGGCCCAGTCAACAAAATATGTCCTAGCACTTCGGACTGGCCCTGCCTTGTCTGGCAAATTTGTGCCATAGACTGCCATAAAACGAGTAATTCCACCCTCGGCAATAGCTTCGTACACGATGCTGGCTTTGTCGAGCCCGGACTGCGGTCTGGCGTCTGGATGGTTTTCGATCATGACAGCAAGAGGATGTCTGGTGGCGCTCGCCTGATCGGTCTTGACTCCGTCAAGAGGTGCTTCATATAGAATAGGGGCGGCTGGTGTCGCGGCCGTATTGTCAGAAACGAGTGTATTGGTGGTTTCAATCGCTTTCCCGCCGCGAAGGAGGAAATGAAAACCCAGGAAGGTTAGAATTGCGGCCATGAGGATGACGCTACCAATAATGATCAAGGCAATACGATGTTTGACGCAATATTCCTTGATCTTGGTCTTAAATTTCTTCCGCTCAACGGCGCTTTCCAAGAAATCCTTGTAATTCTTCGGATCCTTTTGCTCTGTATCCTCTTTAGTTTCTTCTTTTTCGTTCTCCCCTGTTTCTGTTTCCATAATTTATTTTTGTTTTAATGATTGCAAATAATTAAATACCGAAAGTGAAGCCTTGGCCCCCTCGCCGGCTGAAATCACAATTTGATTGTAGGGTGTGTTGGTCAGATCGCCAGCTGCAAAAATTCCGGGAACCGAGGTGTTTTGCATGTTATCGATGATGACCTGGTTTTTCTCGTCGAGTTTGACTAAATCTTTGATCAGGGTGCGGTCGATTTCGTGCCCGATTTCGATAATAATGCCGTCGGTTTTGATTTCTTCGCCACTCTCAAGTCTGATCGAATCAACCTTCTTGTCACCGCAGATCTCAGCTATCTTGGTAGCCATGAAAATTTTGACATTTTTGTATGATTTGACTTTGTCGATCAGGATTTCTTCGCCAATAAATTTGTCATGCTTGGCGATGAGATAAACATGGGAAGCGACTTCGGCGGCGGTAATGGCGGCATGTAGTGCAGAATTGCCATCTCCGGCAATCACAACTACTTTCTTCTTGTAAAACGGTGCGTCGCAAATGGCGCAGTATGAAACGCCTTTGCCTTTGAATTTTTCCTCTCCTGGAACATTAAGTTCGCGCGGTTTCTTGCCAA
>JAPLVL010000036.1 GCA_026397135.1 Candidatus Berkelbacteria bacterium | reverse complement strand
GATTATTATAGCCAGAGTAAATTGAAATAGCAAATTCTTCGTCCCCCAAAAACTTCAATCGTATTTGAAGGGGTTTTGGAGTTTGATTTGGCCGGTCTTCTCGACCTACTCAGCTGATTCTGTGGCGGCCTTTTTGCTTTTGCGAGCTTTCTTGACCTTTTTTTCGACTGGAGCTTCAGCAGTTACTGCTTCAATTTCCCCTTCTACTGGCTCGACTTTTGATTTTTCATCTACGAAATCATCGATTAATTTGATATCAATACCCCAACCGGTGAGTTTGGAAGCGAGGCGAACGTTTTGGCCGTTCTTGCCGATGGCCAGAGAGAGATTGTCTTTGTCAACATAGACAGTTGCCTTGTTGTCTCTGGATGAGATCGTAATTTGGCGAGTTTTGGCTGGAGATAGTGCATTCATAATGAACTGCTCTACGTCTTCGTCCCAGAGAACAATGTCGATTTTCTCCTGACCGATTTCATCGAGGACAGCCTGAACGCGAGTTCCGCGCTGGCCGACACAGGAACCGACTGGGTCGATCTTTTCTTCTGTGGCAATGACAGCAATCTTTGTGCGGGAGCCAGATTCACGGGCAATGCTTTTGATTTCAACTGTGCCGGCAGCAATTTCTGGAACTTCCATTTCGAAAAGACCGCGAATCAGATTTTCATCAGTTCGAGAGACAATAATTTGAGGCCCTTTGACGGACTGAGAAACCTCTTTGACATATGCTTTGAGTCTGTTGCCAACATAATATCGCTCGCCTGGAATCTGGTCGGAGGGATAAATAATGCCGTTAATCTTGCCAAGACTGACCAAAATATTGCGTCCATCGACTTGGGAGACATTGGCGTTGACAACTTTGTGCTCTTTGTCTTTGAATTCGGTGAATAGAAGGTCTCGCTCAGCTTCTCTGATGCGCTGAATGATAACTTGTTTGGCTGTTTGAGCTGCGATTCGGCCGAATTCCTCGTGAGATTCAAGCGGAATTATAATCTCTTTGCCAATTTCGGCCTCTTTGTCAATCTCTTTGGCTTCGTCGAGAGTCAATTCTTGCTCGTGCTCCTTGATTTCCTCCGGATCTTCGATAACATCATAAACTCGAAACATTTCAGCTTTGCCGTTTTCTGGATTGAGCTTGGCGCGAATGATTTGCTTTGGTTTGCCGAAATCTTTTCGATATGCGGCGGCCAGAGCTGCCTCAACGGTTTCGATAACTACATTGATGTCGAGACCCTTTTCTTCGCACAAATCTTCGATTGCGGTCATAAACGGATTAACTTTTTTCATTTTTTCTCCTTTACCCCGAGCTAGTCGAGGGGTTTAACTCGAGCTAGTCGAGGGGTTTGCCCCGGATTTCGCCGAGTAATTATTCATATTAAATTAATTATATCATAGAATTCAAGTCATTCCACTTGCTTAAAAAAGAAAGTGGGCCAATTGGTCCACATAACAATTATATTATTAGCGCGAAAATGGTTTTTTGTCAATGGTTTTGCCACAAAATTACCCTCCGACCATTGGTCGAAGGGTGGAGAGCTAACGAAAAGCAGGAGTGTTTAATAATGCAGTTGTGGATTGGTGGTAAATTGCCCCATCATCTGCATCCGGATAGGAATATCGGAAATTGAACTGCATCGTTTCAATTGGCATATCTGCCTTGTCAAATCCAGCAGCAGAGACTGTCCATTTGAAGCGAATTGCAGTCGTGTCGCCAGGAGCTAGCTGATATTGCCATTTTGTGTAATTGCTCCCGTGATTGTTTGCCTCAGTCGATGGCCACCAGATGTTACAGACAAGACCCCAATTATTGCGAACAATAATCGGTGAGTCATAAAGGCAGATTGTGTTACGAGTAAAGTTTCGAACTGTCACGTCAATGTCGAACTGATACTTGTTGCCCTTAACCATCTTGGGCAGGGCTGTCCAAGAGAGTTGAAGTCCTTTGCCTTCCACTTCCTGTTTTATTGCTTTGACAATTTCCTCGTAGAAAATTGGCTCAAAACAATAACTATTGTACTTGTTTTCGTCATAGTGGACTGTTCTAATATTGACAGCTCCATATGATCGCTCGAAGTAGACCTGCATTGCCGGATCCGAAGTCTTCGTATCCCCGTCCCCATAAGTTGGGTAGATTAGGGAATAGTTGGTGGCGCTGGCGTTACCAGGTATTCCGGATCTCCAGAGATAGTCGAGATTTTGCATACTGTCCGCGTTTTCGTAATCCTGGAAGTAGCGCGGCAACGACTTCTCTAGGCAAATTCGCTCCGGAGCAAGTAGTTCTGCTAGCATTTCAGTGGGAAGATTAATATTGTCATTTACCAAGAAAATATTAACCACTTTTTTGTCTCCCTGGTAAATAGACTTTGCGACATAGCAACCAATATCAATCCCCAGGAAGTCGCAAGATGCTGACTTATCGGCAAAGACATTGGTCAAAATGAGATCATTTAGGGCGTTCTTCGCATACTCGACTTTAGTTTTCCAATTGTAATCTGCAATCCAAATCTGAGAGTAGAGGTTTTGTTTTGCAATGTAATCAGCAATTGTTTTGCTGTATTCGGGACCTCGTAGCCCAGAAAAGATTACTAATTGGTGAGCGAAGAACTTCGTCCTCGGTTCAAAGTACTTGTTTACCTTCTTGAGTGAGGCGTTTGCCTTTACTTCGCCTTCGTCAAACCTGACTTTCACGATACGAGTCTTGACGACGCATTTCTTGCCCGCTACTGGCCGAAGAAGGTTTAGATCGAGACACGAAACAAAATGCTCGCCAGAGGGGCTCCAACCTAACCATTCGAAGTTTTCCTTTGGAATTCTCCAAAGGTTGTCCCCATCATCGACGAAAAAACTCCAGCTGTAACCGAAGTCGCCGTCTGAGTCGGGTTTGATTTCAGGGAATTTAAATTTTAGTTTTCCCGAAAAAGTTGACGCATCGCCATCAACGACAATATCAATACCGTTGTCGGTAATTCCTGTGGTGGGCAGGAACGATGGCAGAGAATATTTTTCAGGTTTCACGCTTGTGAAAACGCGAATTGACTTTCCTTCCAATCCCTTTGCTTCATTTCCAATAATTATTGAAACTTGACCGATTTGCGAAATGAAGTCTTCATCGATCTTGGTTGGAATTTTTATTGTAAACAGTTTGGCGCCGACTGGCGGCGTATAAACAGGCAGAGTTGATTTCTGTCCGAAGGCTGAAGCCACAGACAGGATCAGAGTGACGAGGGACCAAAATCCCAATCCCAGTGTCTTTCCCATTGAAGGAAGCCTCCTTGAATTTGCACCTATTTCGTTGTGTATGTGCTAATTTCTTAATACAACTAAATGCTGCCTCTGTCAACGATTTTACCTTGACATTTTTGGTGAAAAGGTATAAAATATGAGGCACAGTTGAGGTAATCTTATTTCAAGAATTAAATTGTTTTTGATCTGAGATTACAAGATGCTTTTTGGGCTGACGCATTGGTCCAAATATAAACCTGGCCCTTCACGTGCAAGTGAGGGGCTTTTTTTTGGCCAAAAGGCTGATATAATCATGATATGAAATGCAAGGAGTGGACCAATTTGATCGTTGATTTGGCAAATGATTACTCGCCCGTTTCGAGTGGCGGAACGCTTTCGCAGAAAGTTGAGGCGATCAGGAAAGTGAAGGAGAGACTAAATTCAGTCGAGGTGACGCCGGAGATAGCCAGGGCGATTTTTGGTGATAAATTTATTGGCAATAATCATTATGTTTCTCTTTTCCCTGGCTATCTCTCTAGAAATCAAGTCAATATAGAATTCTCCTTGACTGAGCTTCTCTCTGCTCGTGCAAGGGGTTATTATTTAATTCTTCGCCAATCTGCTGTTGTATCGGGGCGTCTCGATATGCGTGTTATAGTTCCTCGAATGAAGACTACTAGTATTTCGGAATTGTCGTCAGAGCTGCTTAGCTTTGATCTAATCGATCCGGCTTCTCGCCGCAACAACGAAAACAAGGGCTATTTCTATGTGAGTTGCAAAGCTGATTATGTCTTGGCACGGATGGAGCCATTAGCTGAAACGCTAGGAAAAGACATGTTGGATCAGATTGAGATTGCAGTAGCTGAACTTTTCAAGGTTGTCTCAATGTCAGAGACGAATAAATACGAAGAAGATATTGCGGAATTTGAGGCGAAAAAACCAGAGATTCGTGAACTTCTCGATCAACGTAGGACAAGGGAAGCGGCAATTGCGATAAATAATCTAGCGATTACTAGAATTATACTCAAGTCACCTTCGGAATATTTCCTCGATTATGCACTCTTGCGTGAAAATGAAATGCTGGGAGCAGTCTCTTCCTGGTCTCCGACTCGCCAGGTTATGAGATCGGATGGTCAATTTGTGGATATTGGTGGTGATACTGGAAGTGGATTAAAAATTGGAAAACTTAATCCTGGCAAGAGATTTGAAAATACTGGCCTCGTGATGCAGATATCCCCGAGTGGCGACTTCGTTGACAAATTGCTTAGTTTGTAATACGGTACTGTCAATCTGTGAGAGAGAGTGTGAAGCGTGTATGAAAGAGATTTCGATTGAGGATTTGTTTGCAACTTGCAAGCTGCTTCCTCACTTCTTCCATGATTTGAGCGAAGCACATCTAGTCCGATATGCAGCACTGGGAGAAGTGATTCTAATAGTGCCGAATCTGACGAAGGAATTTGCGACGGAAGCGGACTCTGCCATAAATATCGCAGAGAGCTATCGAGTGGCGAAAAATCCGGGAGTGACTTATTCACCGGATGAAATCCTGGAAAGTCTGTTCCATCCTGATCCGGCTATGCAAGCTGAGCTGGGGCGGCGACTGCTGGCCGAGGAAATGGATCCGGTATTTGCTTTCTTCCAGTACCTTCGCTGGTATCCAGCGATGACGGATCTCGGCCCTGGCCGAGTCCTCTTGATTGAGTATCTTCACTTTCCCGACATGCTGTCTGAAATTGAGAAATCGCTCGAGATTGGGAGTTTCAAAGAATTTATTGATCGTGAGATTAACCGACCGTAGACACAAAGTCTGCGGTCACTTTTTGTAATTATTGACTCCTGATCTGCATAATAGTATAACAGAGATCAAATACTGATCTATTCCTTACTGAGGTGAGAAGATGAGTGCAAGCAAGAGTACCAAGCTAACAGCTTTGGTCGAAGTGATGGGACACAAAGTTCCAGTTGCGAATGTCAAAAGTCGAGATTTCGACGAGACGCGACGCCAGGCGATGGCGGTATGCTTCAAGAAAGGCTGGGGCAGCATAGCAAGCTTAATCCAAAACAATCCGCAAGCGGTTCGAATCGAATACTTTGGTGGCGACTCCCCTGCTTCACAGGAGAGTCCATCGGAGGAAAAGATACGGGCTCGCGTCAACGCCGGTGTGCCAGCAGGCGGTTACTGGCAGGACAAATATGATCCAGAATGATCTCTCCCCTGTCCCGATGGAATTTCTGTCGGGACATACTTTTGTACTCAAAAATGTTCGGCTAGATTAAAGTTCGAAGCGTTACACCATGGAAAACCTCGTAAGGTGTTTTGTATCCCAGTCGTTTCCTTGGTCTATGGTTAATCTTGTTAATCACTTCTTTGAAATATGTTAATTCAATATTACTAAATAGCGTACCT
>JAPLVL010000033.1 GCA_026397135.1 Candidatus Berkelbacteria bacterium | reverse complement strand
TCCTTCAAATCGACTGGCGTTTTCTCCAATTTGAAACGATTTTCATCTATCCGAACAACTTCGACGATGTGCTTAAAGAGGTGGGATAACTTTTGGGCATTCTCGAAAACTGGCTTCAGATATTCTCTTTGCTCAGCCGAAAAGTTACCAAAACCTTCGTTTGCGATCATTCCAACCTTCCCCTCCAAAACGGTGACAGGTGTGTTTAATTCATGAGTTGCCACCATCAAAAATTCATCTTTCATTTTGTCCAGCCTCAGGAGCTCCCTCTTGTCCTTCTTCAATTCCAAGTTGCGCCGAGCCTCGGCTAAGGTTGCACGGACGAAAAGAGCGCACAGCCCCACTGTCAGGCCAGATAGGATATAGCTTGAAGGCAAGGGGTACATCACAAGCCTGGCAATTGAGACAAAAATGAGAAGCAAGGCATAAAGTTCGGCCAATACGACCCGCGGTTCGTATTGATAATGTCCGGTAGCAGCATAAACAGTAAAGGCTGCCGAAGATATAATGAATACTGGCCCCATACTGTTAAATTGAAAAATTCCAATCGCTGGCAAGATTAAATTACATACTACCCCTGCAATCAAACTGAAAATCAGCCCCAAACTAATATAGAGAAGCTGCCGCTTCTTGTTGCCGGTAGCTATTCGAAAAGAATGGTAGAGAAAATAGACAAACAAGATCAAATAAATTGCAATAAAGATGTAAAAGAGCCAGAAAAGTGACCCATTTTCCACTAGTTTTACCGATTCGTTTTCGACTGCAATTTTGGCTGTCACAAATCCAGGAATGCTTGAGATCACGGCAACGACCAGGGCAGGAATAGACAAAAGCACGGTCGCAAGCTTTGAAAGTGATTTACTCGAATTCGCCGCGAAGAGTACGAGGAGAAGAAACACTAGCATCGTCTCTCCGAAAGCAAGATTGGCAATCGATATATTGGCTGTGATCAGCGTCAACAAGATCGTCAGAGGCCAGAAAGATACGGACAAGAGAGCCAAACCCAGATAAACAAAGCTTAAATTTCGCTTGTGTCGAAACAAAACATAAGATCCAACTCCCAAGCCAAAAATAAAGCTTAACAGCAAAAATGTGTGGTTGAGCGCCATATTATCCCTCCAATTATTCTTGTCTTCTACTCCGCTTCCGGAGAACAAACTTTAGTTTGTCGAAATTAAATGAAAACTGTCCAAATACTAAAGCATGATCTACAGATTTTATATTATTCTTGTCTATATTAAAGCAGAAATCTTTTTATTTTGCCAATGTCACAACGGAATAGATAGTTGCAATCCCCAGAATCGTCGACATTGTCGTCCAGAGAGTTGGGTGATGATGGTGACTCTCAGGAATCAGATCACTGGCACCAAGATAGAGGAAAAATCCGGTAAAAACAGCTAGGATAAGCCCGAGAATCGGAGAGGAAATATGAATAAATGAAGCCGCCAATATGCCAGCCATCGGAGCAAGCGCATCGACGACAAGCCAAAATGTCGCCATCTTCGATTTTCCTCTGTTTTTCAGGATCATATTGACTGTATTGATACCATCAGAGAAATCATGAGCCAGCACAGCGGCAGCGACAATCCAGCCGATCAATGGCGAAACCTGAAATGCAAGCCCAATTCCCAAACCATCAAGGAAACTATGTAGCGACAGAGTAACCGCTCCAAGCTGGCCTCGATGAGACTCATTTTCACAATGCTCTTCACTGGCGTGTAAATGAAGCGAGAACATGCGATCGAAAATCATAAAAAGTATGAAACCGATTGAGATGAGCAGTGTTACGAGCTTGACTTCATAAAATTTCGATGATAATTCAATCGATTCCGGCAGAAGATCTAGGAGGGCAACCCCAATCACTGCCCCAGCGCTAAAACCCAAGATCAAGTGAAGTTTGTCCTTGAATCGCAAAGCGAAATAGCCACCCAGAAAGGTACAAGCCACCGCTGCCAGTCCGATTAAATAAACCATCTATCTCCTTCGGCAAGCAATTTCAGATTGCCAATTATTTTTACAATTTTCTAACTTCATTTTACTATAACTAAAGCAAAAAAATAATCTCCAGATATTCTTTTAATTACTTCTGAATCGTTCAGACCAGTTACTCTCATATTTTCGAATCAAACGATCGACATCTCGCTCAGATGGATCCGAGATCCCATATGCTTGCAAAAAAGGAATTCCTAGCCCAGCTCCGAAATTAAAGTCCAGACTCCAGACCGCTGCAGCCAAATCAATTTCTCTGTCCCCAATCATTGCGTCACCAAGATCAATGATTCCGCTTAACTTTCCATTTTGAAACATAAAATTCGGCAAACAGGCGTCCCCATGAGTAAAAACAAATCCTTTTTCTATTTTTTCAAAGGGACAATCAGAAATGTCAATGCTGTGAACCAGACGCAAAGTCGTAGCCAAGAAATTGACCAGATCTTCTTTTGGTATTATTTTCGATAATTGAGCCAGATCTTCCCCTTCGACACAAGTCATCAAAAGGTCGTCCCTACCCTCTTTTTCTCGCCAGATAACTACCCTTGGAACAAGTAGTTTTCCGTCAAGCCAATTGAGTCGGTCTCTTTCACCTGAGAGCTCCGGCCCTTGTTTCAAGATATATCGGCCATTATCAGTATTAATTTTTAATACATTATTTTCTTTGGCACTTCTAATCTTTTCCACACTCAAAAAATCCCGAATGCCGAGTATTTCTTTTATCCATTCCAAATTAATTTGTGAATTATCTATCACCATCTCTACTTAGGCAAGAGTGATTTCATTTGCTTTGCGATCAGATTCGTCGCAAAGACAGGACTAAGTCGATATAGTATGCTCATTAACTTTGAATCTTTTCCGAGATAAATCTGCGGCTTATTCTTTTCGATACCTTCAATAATCAATCGTGCCGCTTCACTGGCTGGCAACATCACAAAACTCTGATTTTTTGAGTCGCTCGCCTGCAATTTTGACTCTTTGAGGCCGGAATTCTCAGTGATATTTGTCGCCGTCGCTCCAGGAAAAACCACAGAAACATGAACATTTGTCCCCTTGAGTTCAGCAAATAATCCCTCAGTCAACAATTTCACAGCTGCCTTCGAGGCGCCGTACACACTCTGGCCAGAAACAGGCAAAAATCCTCCCATACTCGAAACGTTAACGATATATGCTTCGGGTCGTGCAAGGAGGAGTGGCAAAAATGTCTTTACCATATATAGCGTGCCGAAGAAATTGATATTCATAACCTTCTCGATTGCTTCATAGTCGAGATCGTTCACTCTCACAAATGGCTGAATAATTCCTGCATTGTTGACAATAGCATCAACACTCCCGTGCTCTAGAGCAATATCTTTTGGCAGGCTCTCCACTGCCCTTTTGTCCGAAATATCAACTACATGAGTCGAGAGCCGATCAGCCTTTTTGCCAACTGACTTTTTCAATTCCTGCAAGCTAGCTTCGCGAATATCCAGAGCAACGATTTTTGCCCCCTTTTCGAGCAGTCTCAGTACCAACTCTCTACCAATCCCGCTACCAGCACCAGTTACCAAAATTGTCTTGTTTTTTATATTCATATGCTTAGTATAGCACACAAATTAGCAAAGCAAAAAACACCCTCACCATCTCTCAAAAAAACTCGACAATGCAGTGCATTTTTGATATAAATAGATAATTCCACCAAGGAGAATAACCGATGGCATACAGAAATGAATGTCTAAATTATGAGCAGCTCAAGACGCTCATTCCCTCTCTGATCGACAAAGATCGATCAGAGATGACAGAAGAAGAATCAGCAAAGACTCTGGGCTGATTTTAGTTTTAGACAGGCGGTCGGGAAATCGGGCTTTTTGGGACTTCGGGACAGGCTTTCGTTCAATACTCTTGCCCTGAGCCATGTCGAATGGGCTGGGGAAGGTTAAAATACATTATTAGGCGAAGTATGAGCCGTAACAAACAATTTTTACGAACGCACAGCGAGAGTAAAAACTGTTTGCAGATCAGTCTGCTTTATTTTTTCTTAACTTATCTTTTAGGCTCGGGTCGCTGTAAATTTCCAGCCATAAATTTTTCATCGCATTTGAAGGATATTTACCGACACCCTTTTTTCCAAGGAACGAAGTTTCAAACATACCCTCAGTATTTTTAGCAATTTTTTCACTGAATCCAGCAGATTCGAGTGACTCTTCAATCAAATGATTTAAGAGTTGGCCATCGAAGCCAAACTCATTGGTCAAAATATCTTTGATTTCTTCGTCTTGCATGGTTTGCCCCTTCTTTGCTTCTCATTATACTACAAACCACCTCATAACAAAATCTGAGTTATTTTTTGTCGTAATTTATGTCCATTGCAATGGCTCAATAATCCAACATAAGAAGACTCGTTATTTTTGTTAACCCGCTTGAACATTCTTTTTTTGGTTTTAGTTCTCAAAATTGTATGATGCGGGAGGACAATATAGCCGACAAAATCAATTCCTTGTTTTAATTTTCTAATTGATATTTTATTCGGATGAAGCTTTAACTTTAAACAATCTTCTAAAAACAACTCGATTTTTGGTAACAATTTTTCCAGATATTTTCGGCTATCTGAAATAAATACAAAATCGTCGGCATATCTTTCGTAATATTTTATCTTCAGATCGCGTTTGATAAATTGATCGAGCTCATTCATATAAATATTGGCAAAAAGTTGACTGGTTAAATTGCCGATTGGAATCCCGCGACCAAATTCTCTCTCTCTCTCTCTCTCGATTTTGTTCCGCAAAATCGAAAAGACCCAACTGAATAACTGATTTTAAGCCATAACTACCTATAATTTCCTGCAGAAGCCACAGCAAGTCTGGGTCTGTAACTTTCCGTTCAATGATCTTGAGTAATATTTCATGGTCAACGGAAGCAAAGAATTTTTTTACATCGCATTTTAATACAAAACAGGGATTGGAATAGTTTAGACTGACTTTTCGAGTAAAATTTTCCAAACGTTTTACGGCTCTATGGGTTCCTTTTTCTAAACGACAGGAATATGAATCATAAACAAAACTTTTGTCAAAAATCGGATATAGAACACGATAAATCGCATGATGTACCAGTCGATCTCGAACTGTGGCTTTATGAATAATCCTAGTTTTAGGATCACTGATTCGAAATTGTTGATAACCGCCATGTTTATAGGTAAAATCAGTAAGGTCGCGATTAATTAAAATAATGTTCTGAAGAAGATTTTGGGAGAAGATTTGCACATCGGTTCTCTTTTTCTTGCCTTCGATAAATTCTTCCCATGCGCTGAGTAAATTTTCGACAGATACAATCTGAGGGCAAAGATGAGTGACACTTTTCATCAAAACAATTCCCAATCTAATTTTCCGCCGGTGATAGAACGCTTAAAAAGTGCCTATAAACAGTGGATTTTAATTGAACGAAATTTGCCGAAGTGCGAGCGCTTTGGTATAGGACAAAAAGTCGATAACTTATTTACCGATCTTTTGGATTTGCTACAGAAAGCCTCATTTGCTCCAATGGATTTAAAAATCTCTCTGCTTAGTCAAGCCCTATCTACCATTGATTCGCTTAGATTCTTTATCCAACTTTGTTGGGAACTAAAACTTATTCCTGCCAATCAATTTACACAGATTGGAGGAGAAATAGAAGATATCGGCAAAATGGTTGGTGGTTGGCGGAGAGGGCTGATAACAAAAACTTCCGCCGAAGCGAAAGAAAAGAGCTGAGTCGCGAGGGAAACCCACTGGTGGTCAGCGTTCCACTCGTTCGAATTCGAGACCGGATAGACGTTGAAGTTCCAGTACCGATTGTCGGAATTCCAGTTGCAGTTGAGCACCCACAACATGTGTCATTTATCTTCTATTGCCACTGCGCGCAAAATTTATTGTCCCCGCTGTATTTTATATAAGACCTAAAAGTCTTTAATAGATGACACCGATTCTTTCATTTTTTTAGACATTACTCTCACTCTCGCTTAAGGATTACCCGAAGCGACTCTGGAAAAGCAATACTCTAGAATCGTAGGCAAAAGCCGTAGCCGTTACGCTTTACGATACTTTTCTAATTTTAACAAAAAAGCGGCTCACTTACTACTCTTTTTGAGAGTTTCAGCGAGCCGCGAGTATTGACCGCCCCTTCGGGGCGGAGAGTCAAAGATTCAAAGGGACAAAGGGCACAAAACCCAAAGTCACAAAGAATCAGCGAGGGAAACCCACTGGTGGACAGCGTGCCACCCGAGCGAAAACGAGACCGGACAGACGTAGAAGTCCCAGCACCGATCGTCGGAATCCCAGCCGCAGCGGAGCACCCAATCGGTACCCTCAATAAAGAAGAGGTTGGCATAGCCGTTGACCAGAAGGTCGCCTTCTTCACCATGCCCCTGCTTCTCGATCATCTGCCATACCCGACCGAAGGTCGTTGCAGCCTTATCGCCAAGTTCCCTTATGATAGGGGCGAACTTGGATGCTTTCGCCATACGACTAATTCGTAGCATCTCAGCGTCTCTGGCTGGCTCAATACCTCTGCCGTCAAAGATGGCCTGAAGATCAGGGTCAACATAGCCGACAATTACATCGGCAGTCTTCTTGACCTTCTCAGGGGTTACCTTGAATTTGTCCGCGGGCGTAAATGCACCGATTGCGGACAGCTCGACTTCCTTGACGAACACGAGCAGTTTGGATACGGTTTTCACGACCTCAGGCCAAGGGTTTTCCTTGCGAAGAAACCGCTTGATGGCCTCCGCCCATTCTTCGGGCTCATCCACCATTTTCTTGAGAAGGTCATAAACCATTCCCAGCATACCAGCCGGAACGGCAAGGAGCTTCTCTAGGATCTTCCTGAGCATATCCTGCTGTGACATGGTCAGTCTCCTTAGCGTTTTTACGTCCGCCACGACCACTCTTATTCCTCCACTATAGAGGATAAGTAGCCTTTAGGCTTAGCTACTTACCTGATAACAGATAAACAATTAAGCATAAGGGGTAAGATTTTAAGGTACTAAACCTAATAATTATAGCACAAACGCTATAAATAATCAAGTAGCGACAGCAAAAAATTTGCAATTCCCATATGAGTTTGTTACATTACAGCTAAATAATAACAACATAAAATTTGGAGGGGAGGGAGTATGAATTGTCAAACATTATCACCCCTCAAGGATTGCCCGACAAGTTGATTCTGCCGTCAGGCACTTCAGCGGTTTCAGCTTCTTCGGTTCTAAATAGTTCGTTTCTAACGAAATACACGCCATCGCTGCACGACGGCAAATTTACGGTTGATCTATTGCACGCCTTGCAAAACCATCTTCCCCTTACGCTGTTTCAAAAAATATTTCTCATTGTTACAGTTGCGATTCCAGTCCCCTTTGATTGGAAACTCTCGTTCTTCAATTTCCTTTATTCGCTCTCAATGCCACATAGTAATATCGCCATCATTTTGGGCGGTATTTTTGTAATCGGTTTAATATATTTGGTTTGGCGGTTTGGGGTATTAAAACTGTTTCGCAAGAAAGAACCCTTGTCTTTTCTAGAGCTGGTTTTCCATTCGACCACTTCCAAATCAGCTTATTCGATGGAGCAGTTCTTTTCTCTGCTTCACTCGTTAGCTGGACAGCGCGGTTTTTGGGATAAGATCGTTGGAAGCAAAAAGCTCTATTCTCTAGAAATTGTTGCCAGCCGAGAACAAGGAATCCGATATATTTTGGCAGTGCCAAAGAATGATTCTTTTGTGATTGAAAAAGGTCTGCTTTCATTCTTGCCGGGACTTAAAATTAATGAAATCGAGGAATATTTACCCGATGATCTGCTACTCAAAGAAAAGAAAAAACAGAGCTGGATCGTTGAGAATATATTCTTCGATTTTCATCGAGACCGGTTCCGTTTTCTGGTGAGAGCAACTGTGACAAAAAATACTCGTCCTGGCGATTTCGACAAAGTCAACCTTGTCGGCCATGATTTCTTCGGCAATTTCTTTGGTAATTATGATTTCTATTACTTCTCTCATTATTTTCTCAAATCTATTTTGCATCGGAATTTATTTCCTCTTGTTCTTTTTTGCTGGTAAACAGATCCAGGTATCTTTTGTACCAAAATTCACGGCCATACTCGATGCCCTTATTTTTTTGCTCCAGTATGCCGATCTCAACCAATTTCCTGACCAATTCGTTTGCGGCTGGCCTCGAAAGACCAGACCACTCTTCAATTTTTTTAACATTGATGATGGGAAGCTGGTATAGCTTTTCCAAAATCAGAATTCCAGTCTTGGTGCTTCTGCCCAGTTTATGAATCTTTACAACATCTTCTTGCCTCAAATTGTTTATCTTCTTCGATGTTTCTATGGCCTGTTCAGCAATAATTGCGACACCGTCTAAAAAGAAATTGAGCCACTCGGAAATATCGCCATCTTCGCTATGATATGAATTCAATGAACCGTAGTAATCTTTCTGATTATTCAGAAAGTACTCGGATAAATATAAAACCGGCCTCTCTAGAATAGATAATTTACAAAGATAAAAAGTGGTTAGCAGTCTACCAGTTCTGCCGTTACCATCTAGAAACGGATGGATTGTCTCAAATTGCGCATGAGCCAAAGCCGCTTTTATCAATGGAGGATATTCATCGTCAGAGTGTAGAAATTTTTCAAAATCATCAAGAGACCGCTTCATTTCACTTGGGTTTGGTGGCACAAACTTTGCCGTTGCCAGAGAACCACCGCTTATCCAATTCTGAGAAGTTCTAAATTCACCCGGCGTTTTGCCAGGCGCATCTTTCGTATTGCCCAAAAGAATCTGATGTGTTTCTCTGATGAATCTGAGAGAAAGCGGAAATTTCTCCATTCTCTTTAATCCATAATTCATTGCTTCGATATAGTGCATAATTCTGTCGATGTCATCAGGCCAGCGCGACTCTATTTCGGCTTCTGATTTGATTACATCGATCATAGTAGCTTTTGTGCCTTCGATTTCGCTAGAGCGGGATGCTTCTTTTCTGATATACATGAAAATAAAAAAGTCTAGATCTGGTAAGAGTTGAGTTATACCATCAAGCTTTCCCAACATCAAAGCAGCCCTAGCGTGGAGCTTTTGAGTTTTTGAATCTAAAATTATTGGCTCAATCGGGGGGAATTTATCGGGAATAAAAGATAAATATCCTTGTGGCTGTTTGATTAATTTTCCTATTTTCATAATTTTCCTTACTTAACATCTTTTTACTACTTGTTAAGATTATAGCACTAAAACTTAACATCTGTCAAGAACTTGTTAAGTTTCAATGATTCATTTTTATGATTTTATCACTCATCGGTTTAATATTGAAGTTTCATACTGTGGATATGTTCGACTTATGTTTGGTATTTTATTCATTCATCAATCATCTTAACCAGTGATGCTTCCCAACCAAAACAAGTCCCGACTTTCGCCAGTTTGACAAATGTTCCTTTGCAAGCCGGATCGAGCCACACATATTCTTTTAGCACATTGACGACCTCCTCAATAAATCCGCCAACGATGCCGTTGGAATCATCGACCCCACCCATCTGCAGTTTTTTATCGAGTCGTAGTAACAGATCGATTAGCAATTTCGTACTCTCTGGATGGACTGGCAATCTAGCAACAACAGCAGATAAACGACTGCAGCCTTCTTCCAATGACTCTTGATTTGCATCCCAAGTACTCGATGGGCCATGATATGGTTTGATATACCGCATCGCCATAGTGATATTCCTTTTTGCTACTTCTGACTCCTCAGCTGAAGGCTGACAAAGGATTCCACTGCATGCTGGCTCGGTAATCTGTTTGGAATCTTGTGCAGATAACGGCTCGCCGTTCTTGACGACATGCAAAGCCAAAGCGACCATATGCTTGCACAAAGTACCATTTTCCCCGAGATAACAGTCGCAAGAGGAATACTTATAATTTCGCGCCTCAACGGAAACTCTGTATGGTTTGGTACCAAGGATAACTCCAGAATAAGATCGTATTCCCTCACGCACTTGCGTTACTTTGCCACCTTTATAAAGAGCCACCGCTTTTTCAAAAGTTGATTTGTCTATGCTAAATTTAATTTTGTCCAGAGTAAAATCAGGCGGATTCATAATTAATCAGACATTAATATATCGCTGGCTTTTTCGACATAATCGCAATATTCACAGTCCTCTGTGGGTTTTTGTGCTTTTGTGTGTTTTTGTGTGT
>JAPLVL010000049.1 GCA_026397135.1 Candidatus Berkelbacteria bacterium | reverse complement strand
GTTTTTGTTCCATTAAAAACAGGTTGGACTAAACATGGTGGTGAAGGACTAAAGATTTTCATTGGTAATACCTAATTCATTAATCTGGTTATGACTAATCAATATACCAGATTTGTTACCAACGTATCTCAGCCTCCGCAGAGACTGGCTGTCTTTGGTTGATAAAATAGCACAAAAATGGTAAAAATATTATCTAATGACAAAGCAAATAATAAAAATCTTGGCCATCGAGACAAGCTGTGACGAGACGGCCGCTTCTGTAATTGAGATGGTAGATGGTGAGCCAGTAGTTTTGTCAAATATTATCTCTTCGCAAATCGATTTGCACGCCAAAACTGGCGGAGTTGTGCCGGAAGTCGCTAGTCGAGCTCATATGGAAGCAATTGTTCCTGTTGTTGCCGAGGCATTGATCGCTGCCCAAAATAACAAAAATCAAGAACCAGATACCAAACAAGTTCCAAATCTCAATACAAAAAATCTGAAAGTTGATACTTGTGATTTATCTGAAATTTGTAATTTGGATTTTGAAATTTACCCCAAAGCCATTAAACTTCTCGGCGATATCACCCACATTGCTGTCACAGCCGGGCCAGGGCTGATCGGTTCTCTCTTGGTTGGGTTTAATGCTGCGAAGTCAATTTCCTATGCCAGAGATTTGCCAATTGTCCCGATAAATCACATAGAAGGTCATATATATTCGGCGTTCGCCGAATACAGCCAGAAGCCAGAAGTCAGAAGTCAGAAGTTATTTCCGGTTTTGGCCTTGACTGTCTCGGGTGGCCACACTTCTATTACTCTGATGAAGGACCATGGAATTTATGAAACAATCGGGCAAACACTTGATGATGCAGTTGGCGAAGCTTATGACAAAGTGGCAAAATTACTCGGCCTTGGTTATCCTGGCGGACCGATCATTTCGAAAATGGCAGAGAAATTTAGAAATGAGTCAAATAATAAATTTCGACAAAACAATGAAAATACTGATTTGCTGGCTCACTTATTAACTGGTCGGCTGATTGTCTTTCCTCGGCCAATGATAGGCGATGGTACATTTAATTTCTCATTTTCTGGCCTCAAGACAGCGGTTCTAACCAAAGTCAAAAATATTTTAGCCGAAAACAATTTTGAAAGTGTGGACCAAATTCCACTTGAGCTAAAACAGGAAATTGCTGCTGCCTTCGAAGAAGCGGTCTCTGATGTACTTTGTTCCAAATTGGGAAGAGCGATTTCGAAATATCAGCCAGAGACTGTTGTATTTGCCGGAGGTGTTTCGGCCAATCGTTATTTGGCAGACAAACTACAAGCTGAATGCGAAAAGTCAAAAGAGAGCAAGATCGTGTTTCTGACTCCCAAGCGGGAAATGTGTGGTGACAACGCGGCTATGATCGGGCTCTCTGCCTACTATCATATTCTTCGCGGTGATGTTTCTGCCTGGAGTGATATCAAAGTTGATTCAAATTGGGAACTGGTCTCAGATTAGCAATAAGTGATAAGTGATAAGTGATAAGTAATAGGAATTAAGCGGCAACATATTTTGTGTTTAGCTTTTGCTCGATTATAATAAACTCAACATTTAAAAAGGGGGAGATTATATGGACACGCAAAAGAGAGGAGATATTGTAATTTATCGTGCTTCAGCCGGGAACATTTCCATCAAGGCGAAGCTGGTTGGTGATACCATATGGCTATCGCAAAAGGAGATAGCCGAACTTTTTGATGTAAATGTGCCGGCAGTGTCAAAGCATCTTGATAATATATATAAGTCAGGCGAGCTAGAGCTAGGGCGAACTATTTCCAAAATGGAAACAGTTCGTCGGGAAGGCACTCGTGATGTCCGCAGAACGATCGATTTTTACAATCTTGATGCTGTTATTTCGGTCGGATATCGCGTCAACTCGAAAAAGGCAACGGATTTTCGAGTCTGGGCTAGCAGAATTCTAAAAGATTATTTGACCAAGGGATATGTTGTCGATCAGAAGCGCTTGCTCGAAAATCAAAAGCAGTTGATTGAGGCGCAAAAACTCCTACTTTTGATCGGAGAAAAATCCAAATTCGAACTTCTGCATGGACACGAGTTGGAGCTTCTCGATTTGATCAACGAATATGCCAAATCCTGGCGAGTACTCGATGACTTCGATGCGGATAAGCTGGAGGTCAAAAAACTGCACAAACAAGTTCGTTTTGAAATCTCCTATGACGGGTCACTTGAGCTAGTCGGTCAGATGCGGGAGCAGCTGGCCAAACTTCGAGTCAATGTCTACCTCTTTGGTCAGGAAATCGGCCCCAAATTGAAGGCAATCATGGGATCGATCAACCAAACTTTTGATGGCAGCGACCTCTACAAAAGTGTCGAAGAGAAGGCGGCTAATTTGCTTTACTTGGTAATAAAGGACCACCCTTTTGCTGATGGCAACAAAAGGATTGGGGCGATGCTCTTCGTTTATTTTCTCGAAAACAACGATTTTCTTTATCGAAAAAGCGGTGAGGCCAAGATCAGTGACAATACTTTGATTGCTTTGGCTCTGCTGGTGGCGACGAGCAATCCCAAGGAGAAGGATAGCTTGATCAAGCTGATTATCAACTTAATTCAGTCTTGAAATTCACAAATTAGCTTTATCTTTCTGGTCGAATCGGCTAGAATGAAGAGAAATTAAAGAAAGTGTTTTGATGTCTGTAGTTATCCTCGACTTTTTGGCCAATATTGTAATCTCCGCAATAAATTTCCTGGGATATGGCGGAATTTTCCTGATGATGTTCCTGGAGTCTTGTGGTATTCCGATGCCAAGTGAAGTGATCATGCCTTTTTCTGGTTCGCTCGTCGTCGCCGGTCACTTGTCTTTTTGGTCGATTGTAATCGTTGGGGCTCTCGGCAATCTTGCCGGTTCCTGGCTTGCTTATTGGATCGGTTATCGCGGCGGCAGGCCACTGATCGAAAAGTATGGCAAATACATATTGATCTCCAAGCATGATCTCGATCTGGCAGATAACTGGTTCAAGAAATATGGCGACTGGGCCGTCTTCTTTGGCCGCCTTCTTCCCGTGATCCGAACCTACATTTCGTTTCCAGCCGGTATTTCTAAAATGAATTTCAAACGTTTTTCAGCCTTTACACTGCTCGGGGCGCTGCCCTGG
>JAPLVL010000023.1 GCA_026397135.1 Candidatus Berkelbacteria bacterium | reverse complement strand
GCTGTGATTTACTGGCTTTATTTTGGAGAGACGTCGGCGACATACTCTCCCGGTGAAGTGTATGATCATGATTTGGCAGTTCATCAAAAAAGTTCTTTGATTCTAAAAGATCCAAAATTGAAATCTAGATATCCACGTGTGCATACGGTGGTTACAAACGACTGGCATGGTTGGGATCCTGGTGCGCGGGAAAAGATGCCGATTTTTACGCCCCCCACATACTATTCCGATAGCGAAACCTTGCAGAAGAAAGTGTTACCTTATATTGGAAAAGAGGCTTTGCCATCAGGTGGTTCAAGCGGAACATGGTCAATTTTACCTGCTGATTTACAAAATAAAAGAGCGCTTGCCGGGTTACCAATTTCTATTACCCAGCAAGAATTACACGAATATGCTCCGCAAGTGAATATCCATCTTGGTGATGGGATTCTCGCCCCACAGCAGACTAGGCAGTTTGAGTTAAATATTTCTCAACCAGAAGGTATGAGTCTTGGCTTGTTAACGGGTAATAAAGACATTCAGTTACAACTAATCGAACCTGACGGGCAAATCGTTACAAAAGATACGGCTGGAATCCAATATCAAGAATTTACGTTGGAAGGAAGCACACTAAAAGCATACCAAATTGACAGCCTCTCATCAGGAAAGTGGGTGGTGATTGTTGACGGAACAACTATTTCTAAAGAGTCATCTTTCCTCGCTTTTGCCACTCCCACAACGCCGGTTGCCTTGCAACCCATCCTTCCTGAGTGGCGACCAAACCGAAACTCGGTTGAAATTACAGCGAAAATCGCAAGCGAAAATGTTCAAGTGCCTGGAATGCATCAAGATGGCAAGGTAAATGATGGCTTATATGGCAATCTATTTTCTCAAACAGACCTTGGCGGCGTTTATCGAGTCTTTTTTAGTGCATCAGGCATGTTCAAGAGTCAAGCATTTGTGAGAAATGCCGTTTCCTTCTTTATAATTGCCCCTGAAACAGCAAACCTCAATGATCAATTCTCAGATAGTATGGTGGATCAAAATAACGATGGCGCTTACGAGTTTTTGGAAATTCGAGATCCTCTTACTGTAAAACAATCGGGCAACTATGTGATTTCTGCGGACTTGTATGCAGGTGATACTTATATTGCGTCTGCAGTATCGCATCAGAGTTTTCAGTCGGGAAGTCAAATTGCGATCTGGAATTTTGAAGGCAAGCTGATTTATGAACTTCAAAAAGACGGCCCTTACACCGTTCGGAATATTTTTCTTTTGGATGAAACAGAACTTCCGCTATTGATTCAAGAGAAACCGGCCTATACCACAACTGAATACTCTTATAAGGATTTTGACCCTCAAGCCCCAAGCCTCATCACAAGTTTTTCACTAAACACACTCTTCCTGGCTGGAGGCCTTGGTCTTCTCTGTCTCACTGTCATTGCAATTGGCAGTGTCTTTGTTTTTTCTCGAACCCGAAAACCCAAAACCATATCTTTAAAACCAGAGCAGCCTCCGCAGTTATCAAAACCAATTTCATCCAGCACGGAACAAATTAAACAGGCAATTCAACTAGCAAAATCGCAACACTTACAAGAGGCCCTTGATATCTTGCGTCGAATAGCTCAGTCTGAACCGAACAATGCAAGCGCATGGTTTAATCTAGGCGG
>JAPLVL010000002.1 GCA_026397135.1 Candidatus Berkelbacteria bacterium | reverse complement strand
TTAAACTAACCCTGTCATCTCTGGTAAGATGAGCGTAAGACATTCTAATCCCTCCTTCTATATGTTAGCTGGTACTACCATATTACAAGGAAACGGGTTGGGGTGTCTTTTTAAGTGTAACGGTTCGAAATGGAATTTAAGCTTTTTTTATTGACAAAATGTAAAAAATATGTTAGAATATCAGCATATTTGTGAATGGTTTTCTTTGGGGATAACCCCAACCAATCACGAATCGTTTCTGCCTAAGGAGGCAAAATGAAAGCTCTGCACCTGTTGGCCATCTTGGCCGCTACTCTGATCGCCATGACATTTGCTGGTTGCGGTGGTGGAGCAAATTCCGCCCAGCCATTGAATCCGGCAGACTATGCGCTGTCAGTGGAAGTCCAAAAGGCAGACTTTTCCGTCCCGCCAGTGGTTTATTCCACAGTGGACGAGAAAACCTACGGCGTCACATATGGTGACGAAATCACCGTCAGCGCACTCTGGTCGCCCAAGGCACCGGCAGGAGTCTCCCTCGTCATTGGCCATATGATCGATGATGGAAAGGGAAAGACCCGCGGTGGCGGACCAGTGGAGGTTTGCTCTACTACTATTTTCACAATGAAAATGGGAGAGAGCTGCCACCACTTCATCTTCACCGCAACCTTCCCAAATGGCGTGAAGAAAATTGCTAAGGTGACAGTGGCAGGCAACGCCGTAATGACTCGGGTCGAGACCAACCCGAATCCAAATGCCGCCGCTTCGTCCACCAGCACTGGCTGGATTGCAGCACCGCGGAACAATGTCGGTGCCTTCGTCGTCCCTGCAACCGGAGCAATGCGCTTCGTCTGCGGTGATTACGATCCCTCCCTCTGCCATTACTATTATAATGGCGGCGGGGTCAGTGCCGAAAACGCGGTCTGGTCTCAACCCTTTGCCTGCTCCGTCCAGTTGAAAAAGGATTCAAACGGAGCAGTACTATCGATCTTTTCGGTAGTAGTGCAATAGACACAATGACCGCCCCCATCGGGGGCGGTCATTTTCATTTAAAATATTGATACCGCGTTCACAAACTTTGGCTTGGTTAATCCTGGTGAAGCTAAATATTAGTCAAACAATCACGGTAAACTTGCAAAGTTTTTTGTGCCGTTTCAGCCCAGTTGTATTTGGCTGATTGTACTAGACCTTTCTCAGTTAGCTCGCTTCGAAGTCTGCCATCCTGCACTATTTTCTCAATTGATTCTGCAATACTGTTTGTATCATGCGGATCGAAATATTCTGCTGCATCTCCTAGAATCTCTGGAATGCACGAGGCATTCGAGGCAATCACCGGCGTGCCGCAAGCCATCGCTTCGAGCGGCGGCCAGCCGAATCCTTCAGCTAGCGACGGAATGACATAGGTAAGAGCTCCAGCGTAAGCCATAACCAAATCTTGATCAAAACGCGGCCCGACTGGCAGAATCGCCTTACTGCCTAGTTCTTCGTTGATTCGACTGATTTCGGCCGAAATCTCAGGCTCATCCTGATCAATTTTCCCAACCAGGACTAACTGTAAATTTTGGACTATTCCAGACTTCTTTTGATTATTTAAGACTTTTTCAAATGATTTGAATAGTCTTTGAAGGTTTTTGTGTTTCTTCCAAGCTCCAGTGTAGAGCAAATACTCGCCCGCTATTTGATTTTGTTCCTTAAATGCATTTAGTTTTTCAGTTTTGGCCTTTGACTCAAGATTAAACATTTCATGGTCAATCCCGTGATAAATGACTTCAATCTTATCCTCTTTGGGCTTGAACTTGTCAATAATATCATTCTTGACCAGTTTCGAAATCGCAATCACCTTCTCGCTTTCCTTGATTGCGTTTGCCATAACATGCCGAAACGCTATCTGCTTCGGCCAATTTGTGATGGAACATTTTTCCAGCAATATCAAGTCATGGATTGTGACCACATATTTGCCTTTGTAACCGACAGGGTGATTGAACTGAGTGAAATGAACAAGATCATACTTTTTATGATTTAAATATGAGAGGAATTTTGTCTGTTCAGCAAAAGAATAATGAGTCACATCCAAGACTTCAATTTTCAGATTTCTTTTATTAAGTTTAATCCTGAATCCTGAATCCTGAATCCTAGCAAGGCCAGCTGGTCTTACCAACAATGTGTACTCATTTTCACGATCCAACTCCAAAATGTTCGCAAGCAACTCAAGCGTATATCGTCCGATCGAATCACCAACACCAATGAATCTACCATCTATTAGAATGCACTTCATTTTTCAATCTCCATTTTACTGTTCAGCATGCCAATCGCTAAGCAAAGCAAGAAAAACCCCGCTTGACCGGTGTAAAAATTTATAAACAAGCCAGCCGTGATAAATCCTGATAAAATATATAGCGCTACCCGACCGTCTTTGGTAGAGATATTTCTGACAGCAAGCCCAAGTGCTGTTGCCAAAAGCACCAAATACAGAACAACCCCAACATAACCAAACTCTTCAAAGACATCCAGGTAAGTATTTTCTGTCCACCTATTTGGTCCGCTATCTAGACGGTTTTGTGAAGACAGACCAGCCGCCCCAGCACCACGACCCGTCAGGCCAATCTCGGCCCGAGAATTCCAAACTCGAGATGCTTGTTCAAGTCTCAGAGACGAAGACGAATCATGCCAGATCAATTGCTTCACTGAATCAAACCTGTAGAGAAAAACAGCCAATACAACCGCAACTATCGATACTGAAATAGCTAGCCAAAGAGTTTTTCTGTTTGTTTTTCCTGTCTTGACCTTCATTGCAATCAATACAAACAGGGCTACAAATAAGCCAAGCAACGCGCTTCTTGAGAAGGTTAATACCAAAACAAAGATAATTATGGCCGACAACCACCAACGATTTTTCGGGCCACCAAAACCAAGCACATACGACACTATCGCCAAGAGGTACAAACCAAGTGCATTTGGTCCAGCCAGGATAGATTGGAGACGCTCAATACCGGTCTGGCCCACAAAATGCTGGCTGTCTAGTGTACCAATGCCCTCGCCCCACATTACCATGGGTAATTTCACGCCCAAAAGTTCCAGAATTGCAAACAGAATTACCATCATTCCTGCCCAAAATACAATCTTGTACAAAATTTCCTTTTCTTTTTTTTCAAATTTGGCAAACCAAACGACCAAGAGAAACGCAAACGGAGTAATGGCAAAGTGCGCCCCCCGAAGCCACTGCAAGTCGCTTGCTTCGCGCCAGAAGAAGGATAACATTACCCAGAGACAATAAGCCAAGACCAGTGCCAGCACTGGTGCTTTCAGCTCTTGTTTCTTTAGCAAAAATAAACTGATAGCAAGTGATATCAGCACGATGATGTCTCGAAATAGACTGATCTCAACAATCCCGGTCAGGCTAACCAGCCAAGAACTGAATGGCAAGAAGGCTAGTAAAATAGCAACAAGAATAAATCTAATTTTTGATAGTTTCTGCAGCATGTTCATATTTATTCTCCAATATATAGACAAAGCCCAGCAACAACCAGAAGATTGCCGAGAGATCGTTTTTGTAATAAGTAGTATCAAATAGTCCATGGACAATGATCGCTGTCATGGCGGCACCGATTGGCAAAGCGGTTTTCCAACTAGAAGCTTTGAATATTTGTCTTAATTTAAGCCCAAATATAACCAAAATGATCAGGAATGACATTAATCCGAAAAGTCCTAAGTTTAGCCACATTGCCAAGAAGAGATTGTGAGGATGAACAGCGTAGCTTAAATCATTTTGTTGAAAAACAGTATCCCCCCTCGTCTCTTGTGCGATCGCGGCAGGATAACCACCGAGACCAACGCCCAAAAACCAATTCTTTTCTATTAAATTTATTGAGTAATGATAAATCCTCAACCTACTACTGTTGCTGCCAGCTCGGTCAGCAGAAACGCCAGTCGTCGAAGCATAGTAGCCAATCCCTGAAATGAGAAGGAATATGATAGAGAGGAACAAGACGGCGATGTGTCGTGTTTTCAAGAAAAAAAGAAGCAAATATACAAAACAGCCTACAACTAGTGCAAGGAGGCCGGCACGAGAACCAGAAAAATATAGAGCAAGGAGAGGTAATAAAAAGGACAAACAGAAAAAAACCTTGGTCAAACGACTTTTGAGATATGGGAAGAGAAGAATCGAAACGAAAATGATTGGGGCCAGATACATGGCCAAATAATTTGGCGAATCAAACGGACCAAATACTCGTAGCGGCAAAAGCAGGTATTGATTGAAATCAGGGCTCTGCTTCTGATAAAAAAGCGTCGTGATTAACTGAAGCTTTTGAGCAATTGCCCAGAGTGACACTATTTGCATCGGTAAATAAAGTGCCCAAAGATATTTGGGGAGTTTGGATTTGTCAAAAGTGTTGATAATGACAAAGAAGAGTACGGCTGGAGCTAAAAACCAGCCCTTGAAAACCCCAACCGCTTCAGTTCTGTCAGAATTAATAAAAATAGCAGCAAAACTGATCAGGAGAAAAAGATAAAACCAGATTGAACCAAAACGCAGTTTGTCTCGCCTTTTGTTCGCCAAAATAATGGTGATTAGAAACGAAACAAAGATTCCTATTTCGAAAATATTGGTTCGAATCGGTCCAAAATTCAGGCGAAAAAAATAAAACGGTAACAATAACAGGGTTACAGCTATAGGAAGATCGAGTAATTTGGAATTAATTTTTTTTTGCATATTTATATGTTAAATAAACATTTGTAAATTCATATATATTGGCAATCTGTGGTTAACATTAATCAGTATAGCAAATAATAGCCCCAAGGTAAAAATAAAATTCTAAGTAAATATATTACCACTGTTGCATAATTCGTTAAATTGAAACGAGCGTGATATCCTTAAGGTATGAAACATCAGGACAACACGCTCAACCTGATTTTCTCAATTGTTGACGATTTCTGCAAGACGCACCTTAAGAAAAATAAGAATAAAC
>JAPLVL010000030.1 GCA_026397135.1 Candidatus Berkelbacteria bacterium | reverse complement strand
TTAAACTAACCCTGTCATCTCTGGTAAGATGAGCGTAAGACATTCTAATCCCTCCTTCTATATGTTAGCTGGTACTACCATATTACAAGGAAACGGGTTGGGGTGTCTTTTTAAGTGTAACGGTTCGAAATGGAATTTAAGTCGCTATTGTTGACAAAACGGTATGAAAGGTGTATAATATCAGCATAGAAATGACTTAGATTTGAATAAATTTGATCTAAGCATTCGAGGAGAAATGTGTTGGAGAATATTCAGAAGAAGGATCCCGAGAAGGGGTTCGATAATTTGCGGGAGATTTATCTCCCGCTTGGAGCAGTGATGCTTTTTGCATTGCTCCTATCCGCCATATTTATGTGCGGATTCAGGTATTTCGCTTCGTCAACACCGGCGGTGACGCCGGTACGGGCGAAAGCCCACTCTTCCGCCGCTGTCAAAGACAGTGGCTGGGTCAAACTGCAGGATGGTACCCGTGTGTACATCCAGCCAATACAGGACCCGCCGGATCCCAAGTACGTCACGTACAAAGGGAATCCGGACTAACACTTGGAGCTGACCGATTTATCGGTTGGCTCCTCTTTTTATTTATAATTTGTGGCAAAGGTGCTACAATCACAAATGATCTTCCCTGGAGGTGATGGTAGTGAAGAAATTGCTTTGGCTCTATCTCAGCTTTTGTCTGATTCTGATCGGAATTATCGCTGGATCTGACCTAGCACTGTATGTGCGTTTTGGTCAGGGTAGCTACGACTATCTAATCAGTAACTTGTTCCCGATCTCGATCGAGGCAGTGCTGGTCATCTATCTTCTCTTCATGATCTGGCAAACAACTCGAAAAATTCGTCTGCCGGATTTGGACGACTTGCCTGGAGTTATATTCGCTCGCAAACAGTTGAGAGTGGGGATGATAATCAGTTTTGTCTCGCTGATTACACCTGTATCTGTGGTTTACTGCCTAGAGAGGCAAAACATTCAGTCTCTGGCGATTTCAGCGATTGATATGGACGCCTTATTACTCAGTGCGGTCTTTGCCGGTGTTATCTTGGCCCTCAATTCAGTTTATGTCTTGATTTTGGGAACCAAAACTGACCTTTGAGTCAAATTTCCGGGTTGCAGCTAGTGCTGTGACCCTTTTTATAACTTTATTCGAATTAGAGAGTCTGGTGGCACAGATTTGTCAAATTTGACCTCGATAATATTGTTGGCGTGGGCCAATTCGGCAGACTCGCCTTTGACTGTCATTTCCCTGAGAAAATATTGATAATTCTCTCTCGGGGTGATGATCTCGAGCTCGCTATTTATTGGCAAATAATTTTTGGCTTCAAATTTCAGCGTTCTAGTATTTTCATTGTAATTAATCACTTGGCCAATATAGCCCCAGCTAGCCTCTGCCTTGGACGACTCATAATTGTTTTCCGGTTGGTCGAAATAAAAACCGGTCGTGAAGCCACGATTGGCCGATTTTTCAATTTCCGACTTAAATTCGGATTTAAGCAGACTATATTTGCGTGGGCTTTCGAAATATTGATCAATTGCCTTTCGATACGCACGAACAACAGTTGCAACATAATATTCGGACTTGAGTCGTCCTTCAATCTTGAGTGAGCAAATCCCTGCTTTCACAAGCTCTGGGATGTGCTCGATCATACAGAGATCCTTGGAATTCAAGATGTGTGTACCATCTTCGTCTTCGTAAATCGGAAAGAGTTCGCCTGGTCGCAATTCCTCCTCGAGTGCGTACATTTTGTATTTAAATCGACATGCCTGGATACAAGCGCCTTTGTTTGGGTCTCTGTTTGTCATATAGTTTGAAATTTGGCAACGGCCGGAGTGAGCCATACACATCGCTCCGTGAATGAAGGTTTCAATCTGAAAATCGGGTAAATCTTTGTGAATTAGAGCAATGTCCTTGAGACTTAGCTCTCTTGCCATGACGATCCGCTGCACTCCCCTGTCCTGCCAAAATTTAGCAGAGAGATGGTTGGTCGTGTTGGCCTGCGTTGAGAGATGAACAGGAATTTCGAAGTTTTTGAGAATATAGTCAACAATACCGGGGTCGGCCACGATTAGGGCATCGGGATTTAATTCGACGGTCTTCTCGATATGTTTCTTCAAATCTTCAATCTCCCTGGAGTGCGGAAAGGCGTTGACGGTCAAATATACCTTCTTGCCGAGTGAATGAGCATAATCGATCCCCTCTTTCAGACTTTTCATATCAAAACCAACCCTGGCTCGCATGGCGAACTTGGGTGAACCACAATAGATGGCATCGGCGCCGTACAAGAGGGCAATTTTCAAAATATCGAGATTGCCGGCCGGGGCGAGCAATTCTGGCTTTTTAAGTATATTCATAACAAGCTATTCTATAACATTTTGGGCCAAAAGGAAAGATCTCGTACCAAACCCTTCAGCACACACTGAATTCTACATAATATCGTCGATCGACGATATTATGTAGAAAACAATAGATTCCGAGACGTCCGAGACGAAGGATTTGAAGACTGCTCCCGCCTTGAGCTTGGGCGGGATAAACAAGATTGCCCCGCCTTGGGGGCTTGGGTGGGGTTTGAAGATAGAGGGGGAGATAATTTAAAGTTTAGAGATAAAGAAATAAAGAAAGTTTAAAGATCAAGGGTCTAAAATACTCCCACCGACAGACGCATAGCACAACCAACAACACGGTCCCCCGGATCGAACCTGACCAAGTACGCCTGCCTATCCCCGCGGAACCAGTAGGCGCAAGGCACGATTCCGTCCGCAATAGCGCCAGTCAAGTAGGAGATTTTCCCATTGCCCTGATAATCATCTATGACTTGGTTGGTCTCTTCTAGATGATAGAGGAAGTAGGATAGCCATGATTCATAAATCATTCCTTGCTCTCCTTGGTACATTGGATCACTCTGTGTAACCTTGTGTAATTCTTCGATACTGGGGATAGTTTCCCCTTTCTTGATATATTGCTTGATTGACTTACCGGTGTTGTCTAGCTGAGTTCTACCATTGATTGTCTCGACATTGCCACCTCTTGGTAGATTGGGCAGAGGCTCGAGGAGGAGGAACTGCCAACCAGGGAAATCAGAGTCTTTGATCTTTTCTTTCTTTGTCTTGCCTTTATTCTTTTTGGGATCAGTGTCTAGATTGATCGGATTATAGGAAGCTTTGGTGTCAAAGTCATCATCATAGAGATAAAGGTGTTGTTTCGCATATAGCTCAAGTGGTTCGTCCGGGTCAGATTCGTTTAATTTGGTAGCAAAAAGTTTGCCTTGATTGTGATGATCAAGGATAGTGTCACTAACTTTGTCTGCAAAGCTTCTGAGCTTCATACCAAATGGGACAAGGAGAGGTAATGTGAAACCTTGATTGATTTTCAGCCCCAGAGTTTCCGACTTTTCCTTTAGCTTGTTGATTATTTGCTCCTTGGTAGGGATTGGGTAGAAGTTACCGTCAATTGCATAGATACCTTCTGCTCCATTGATATTTTCTAGAATATTACGTTTTCGAAGGACTTGTATTTGAAAATCATATTGTCTCTCTACCTCAGCCTTGGGTAATTTTTCAAATGGCCAGAGCTGATCTATGATTTCTTTGATCTCTTGGGAGATTTCGGATTGGAGAGAGAGGGCTGATTTAATATTTGGTTTGGCATTAGGTTGGATTAGTTCATCAAAATCAGCTCCCTTCTTCTGGATTGAGCGGAGTTTGGAAGTTAATTGTGAACAATTTTGATCTGATTGCAAAAGGTCTCCCTCCAAGTATTTAAATGCGTCATTGCGAACTGTCTGCTCGTCGAGTCTGAGCGATTTCGGAGTCGATGACCGACAGGCAGGCCTGTTGCGGAGCTACTCACTTGTCTCGTCATTCTGAGCCTACTTGCGAACCTGCCTGCCGATAGGCACGGGAATCTAGCGGAGCGAATTATAATTAAAACGAGCTCGAGCAGCAAGCTCTGGAACCTGGCCTGAGCGTAGCCGAATGGATCCTTCGGTTCCTCAGGATGACAAATGAGTTGTGCGACTAATTTAACTATATTTTAACATAGAATTTGTCCTGGACAAAATATAATTGGCTGGCATTTTGATAAATGCCAGCCAATTGATTGCTCACTTTGTATACCATAGCCCAAGCTTTAGCTTGTTGGGATCAAATTTAAATACAAATCAGAGTTCATTCCAGCACACTAAAGTGTGATCTACGAGCGAGTTAATAAGTACAAATATTTATTTGAGAGCGAAGCGGTTTTTTTCCAATTTCTTGAAGAAAGGTTTGGTCTGCAAATTGATCAGAATTGTATTTTTCTTGACCAATCTCTGTTTCAAAACAGCTTTGACAATCTCGTCAGCAGGCAGGCCATTTGATTTTCCAGCCAAGATTTCCTTGATCACATCAGCAACAGTCCCCTCTTTGTATCCCCACTCAGACAAGCCATAAATTCCACGACCAACCAAGACGAAGCGCGAATCAGCAATTAGTTCATTGTGAACAGTCGCCTTGACAATGCTCTTCTTGTCGAAACTTTGATCAGAGATTTTCTTGGCAATATCGTCGAAATGCATCGGCTTGCCTGATTTATGTAGGACAAAATAGATTTTGTCGCGAACATTTCTCGGATTAACTTCCGGCCAGCTAGACAGACCAACAAGTCCGTTCTCGGTTCGAACCAAGCGCTTGCTTATGAGCGGAAGTTCTGACAAAAAGGTAATTTTGTGCTTGCGCTGACCTGGGTGCTGATCAACCAAAACTTCAATCATCTCTGGTTTCTTTTGCTTTTCGAGATGCAAAACCCATTCGTTGATAACATTGATGACATCCTGCTTGGAAAGTGAAGCCAACATCCAAGCTGCTTCCAGCTCTTTGGTCTTCTCAATCTTGACAATCTGTGGCATCAAAATGAAGATCAAATGGAGAGAATTGAACTCATTTTTGTCAGAAACATAGACCTCTTCGAGAAAACGCTCGGCGATTTTGTCGTGGCTTGTGATTCCGCCACTCTTTTCGAGGGTTGTGATAATCTGTGAGACGAAAAGATTTTCCTCGTTGACGATTTCCTTTGCCAGTTTGCGTAAAGCTTCTTTCTCGATCTGACGAATCCTCTCTCTTGAGAGATTGAGATTTTTTCCAATAGCAGAGAGTGTTTTGTGCGGGGTATCAATACCAAAACGACCGGTTACAACCTTGATTTCGTTTGGTTTTAATCCGATGAGCGCTTCTTTCACAATTTTGTAAGGGGAAAAATTTTTGATAACCATCGTGATAATTCCTTGTTAAATTTCTTCTAGTAAATTTTCGACCGCCGCCCACTCACTAGGTAAACCATCCGGCACTAATATTGTTAATTTGTCACCAATTTTGGCCTTGAAATAGCTGGCCGACGCGGATGAAATCCGATACTGCTCTTTGTCTGTCTCGACAACGAAATAGCCTTCGCCTGCCTGCCTCAGTGTTCCTACCATCTTTTTCCGTTTGACCGGACCGATTTGTTTGTAGAGAAAAGCACCCTCGGCAGTTATGGTTAATTTCAAGACATCCCCGGGAAGCAACTTCGATTTCGAAGCGTAATTTGCTTGAACAGGGTAACGCTTTTCACTTGGACCAATCATGAATTCGCCGTCAAAAATTCCTTCAATCGCTTTGTCGCCTTCTTCGCCCTCGGTCAAAACGGCTGCTTTCTCCGCGAGTTCGCTCGAAAACAAAATATTGCGTGCCAGCCGAATATTATTTTCGGCGACATCCAATAGTTTCTTGATTGTATGCAAGTCTTTTTCGTTTGCCATTTTTGTTTTTGTAATTAGTCTGGTAGGACCTTCTCGAAACTAAAATTATCTTAACATATAATTCTATATGCGTCAACATTTTTTAGAATAATTCTGACCAAAAAAGGATACAATAGTGACATTTGCTGTCAAATCACTGTCAGACTCACCAAAATCAGATATTTCCAACTAAATATCTCTACAATATGAAACATATCAAAATACTAATAACTTAATCCTGAATTCTGAATTCTGCACCCAGCTACCTGCTTGGCGGAACTTCTGGCGACTGGAGACCGGGCAAATCAATAATATCAACTTGGGAGCGCTCAAGGATTTCTTCTTCTACTACCTCTCGTGGTCGGCCATATTTGAGACGCGACAGCTCCTTGATCGCATTACCCAATTTTGGATTTCCCTCATTGTCATCCGGCCAAATAGTCTGAAGATTAAACGGTTTTGTCGGAGCCCCATCAATCAACATTTTGATATACATATTGAATTTATCAATTTGAGTCAAATCATCAGGTTTCAGCGGATCGAATTCCTTGGCAAAAAATTCGGCATCGGCAGCGCCGATTCGGAAAGTTGCTAGTGTGCCAGCATTACCAACGACAGCCGCTCTAATTTTCTCGTCAAGCTGCTCGATATACTGATTTGTGATATAGAGTCCAAGTTTGTATTTGCGCGACTCCGACAATATCGTGGCGAAAACATCAGTGATAAAGTTCTGAAACTCATCAACGTAAAGGAAGAAAGGAATACGATCTTTCTCCAACATATCCTGGCGAGAAAACGCCCCCATCGCGATCTTGGAAACGATAATCATACCGAGTAGGAACGCATTGATTTCCCCGATCATTCCTTTGGAGAGGTTACAAATCAGAATTTTCTTGCCATCCATGATATCTCGAAAATCAAAAGATGACTTCGTCTGACCAATAATATTTCGCATCATATCGTTGGTCATAAATCGACCAAATTTGGAAGTAAAGTAATTCAACATTTCCGACTTGTGGAAATCAGCCGTCTTGGCCATCTGTTTTTCCCAGAAACTTCGAACCACCGGATCAGTCACGTATTTCAAACGATCCTTCTCAAACTCTGGATCGGTAAAAATTCTCGGTACATCAATAATCGTGCCGCCATCAGGATGAGACATCAGAGTCAGACAAGCATTTCTCATCCAATGTTCAAACTGCGGTCCGATCATACCTGTTTGATTTGGATCGAATAATTTTTGAAAAATTTGGAGCGATTCCTGAACCAAGAAGTCACGTTGCTCGACCGTTTTCCACTCCAGCATATTAAGCCCAAAAGGTCGCTCCTTGTCTGCTGGATTGAAATATATTACGTCGTCAGCTCTCTCCTTCGGAATATGGTTGAGAATCCACTCAGCAGCATCGCCATTCGGATCGAGATAACATACCCCATTCCCCTCTTCGATATCCTGGCGGATCATATTTTGTGCCAGCACCGTCTTACCCACACCGGTCTTACCAATAGTATAGACATGGCGTAGACGATCTGCCATCTTGATCCGAACCAGTTTTTCTTCGCCACGATAGATCGATTTCCCAATAATCGTACCCTCGGTTGGCAGATTGGCAGGCGGCGGCTCTTTCTTTGACAAAAGCCAATGGATATTGGGAGTATCAATGTATCGATTTGGGAAATGGATTACAGTTGCGACCTCCTCGGTGTTCAGAACCATTCTGGGTCCGCGACCGTAAATTCGGAAAATATAATTTGCAATTTCTTCCATTTTGTTCTTCGGTGGACTAATCTTGAAGCCGTTTGCCTCAGGTGAATTGAACTGATCGAAGGAGGTCGCGATATTTTTGGTCAATTGCTGAGCTTCTGCCTGGGTTGGTGCAACCGCGACAATGCGAAGCTGACACTCAAACCCAAGTTTGGCTGCCTTCTCTCCTAGAAGTTTGACCTGATTTTCCTGCATCGGGGTCAATTTCGGGTTTGACGGATCGTAATATTCATCTTTGCCCTCTTTGCCCGAAGATTGAATTGTACTGGCAGCAGTCCCCACAGCATTGAAAATGGTTTCCGAGGCCCGCACCGCAAAGGAACTCGAGTGAGAAACTCGTGATTTTCCATGCTGAATATTGTATGCAACTCTCTCGACACTAACCCGCCACATCCCCGAAGTTGGACGAATCAAAAATTGAATTCCAGCCAACTGATCCGTCCCGAGGCGAGACAGAGAATTGGTAATAGCATTGAGAGGATCTTCCTCTAGAGTTTTGTAGGATTTGATCGGAAAGATAAATCGCTTGATTAGGCCAAGATTTAGAATATCAATCTTGAGTGGTTTGTCCGGAAAAATCGAAAAATCAACATTTTCCTTGATCTCAGAAGATGGATACTGCGCTTGCAAATTCTTGATCACAATCGCAGCGTCGTGCTTGGCACAGCCGACATAAAAGGAGATCAAGCCGTCTTTGGCTACTAGTTCGATCGAGATATGCGGTTGTTTGGACCAAAATTTATTGAAAAATCCCCCCTCGTAAAGAGCGTTCAGATTCGCATAAAACGGTTCGATCACGGCCAGCATTTCCTGAAAATTCTTGCGCTGATCATCTTCCTCAGCGTGACGCTCCTTGGGCAACAAGATTTTGTACATGACCCAATCTTCGGTCATCTCAAGCTGAATTTTGCGCAGAATTTTGAGACGAATCCATTCGTATACGAAATAGCAAAACACGCCAAAGACAATCACAGCCATAACAATCCCGATTACCCAATACAAAGTATAATCAGGCGTGCTGGCTGCTGAATCACCGTACTGACTGTAATTCAACCCTCCGCTTTGCATATATATTTACCCTTCCTTTTAGTCTTTCTTCTTTTCTTCCTTTTTCAGTTGGCCCGGCATCATCTTGGCCAGAGCAGAGGTATCGGCGGTTGTAATATTTAGGTCACAAACGCTGCTGTGATTCTTCATTGCGTCACCAAGCAGCTTCGCATCATCTGTCACCTCCTCCGTTGGCTGATCAGGAGTCTTCTCATCTGCAACAGGATTTGCTGGTGCAGTCTCTGTTTTCGCCTCCTCCACGACTACAACAGGTGTCTCGGGTTTTGGCGTTTCAATCTTTGGCACTTCGGCAGCTAGATCTTCAACCTTTTCCTTCATTATCTCAGACTCAACTGGAATTTCTGGTACTGGAACTGGTGCTGTATTATCTACAGGTGCTGAAGCGGTATTATCATCATCTATTTCTTCACTTACAATTAATTCATTTAGTCCCGACTTCGCAATCTGAGCCGGACCTGGCGCTGGAAATTCGACTGTTTTGTCCTCGGCCTCAGCGAGCGGGACAACCTTACGGGAAGAGAGAGGATCCGCGTCCATCTTCTCATCGACAGGAGGCTCTAACCCTTCGACAATTTTGACATCCTCCTCGTCAACAGCAGCTGGCAATTTCTGATTGGCTGAATCAACTTGCAACTCCTCATCAGCATCAGCTCCAGCTTCATCAGCTACAGGTGTACTACTCGAAGGAGAAGTGTCCTTCTTCGTCTCCATCAGATTGGTCAGATTATCAAGCTCACTCAATGTCGTCGAATCGGCAACAGTACTGGCACCCGCGTCAGTCCCAATCTGCTTATCCACATTGTCCAAGATGCTCTGGTAAGATTGCGACGCTGGCAAAGTATTTTCTCCAGATTTTGACAATACCTTCGCAGCTTCACTTTCGGGAATAATTTCCTTTTTGGTCTCTGCTTTTGGTTCTGCTTTCCGCTTCGAAATCGCCTTTTTGAAATGTTCGCGATTGCGCTCGTGCCAAACTTTGTGAACGGTATCGCGAAGTTCTCGTCGGAAACTAATATCTTTTACTAAAATTAATATATCATTTATTTTTTGGATTTCGTGATTTGACTTCACGATTTTATCAAAATCCTTTGTGATTTGAGCTTTCAATTTCTCAATTTCTGGACTTGCCTCCTTGGCATTTAATTTCTGGCGGAACCGAACAGTCGCCAAGTCCTTGGAAGTCGCTGCCCTAAGCTCTTCGTCTGTCACTTCACCTGGCTTCGGCTCTGGCAACTGACTTGCCAATTCATTGTATCTATCGATCATTGATTTAAGAGAATTGAGACTATCACCAATCTCCGATTTTTCGGCTACTGGCGTTTCCTCCACCGGTTTTTTGTCATTGTCCGGAAGTTGATCGAATTTCGCCGCTCCCCCACCTTTGGTTGACAATTGACCAAGGGCTGCCTCAAAATCATCTCTGCTTTTGTTTGATTTTGATCCTGTATTTGAAACAGCAGCGAGATCATCACCACCTTCGTGACCGAGTGCCGCTTCTTCGTCAATCTCTGAGATGCTCGACTCCGTCTTGGCTTCGGCAATATCTCCCTCAGTTTTACCAAGGAAATCATCTTCGTAGCGCTTCTTCTCCGAAACCGGCATGGCAGCAATATACGATTGCAACTCCTTCGCGACACTACCAACATCAGCCGGATCTGCCGACTCCAACTTCAAACTCAGGTCGTTTAGGCCTTCAGCTGTGAAGCGAAGATTTGGATTTTTCGGATCCATATTATTCATTTTTGCTGTTGTAACTCGTTAATAATTCTGTCCGAATTTGGGCCAGTTCTTCTATAATTTTATCACTAAAACTCGGGATATTAGAAGAGGCGTATTCCATACTTTTGGCCACATCGCCCGATTCCATGACATCAGCAAAACCGGCGACTTTCTCTGGTGGCAAATAGAGAATAATCAGATTCAAAATACGATCATTGACCAATTGTTCAAGCTTGTCGGCAAAAACTTTCTTGCGCTCAGCGGAAATATCCTCCATACCCAAATCCTGAATCAAACGATCGCGGAAAAGCGACAAGTCGGCCATCTCTTCGTCGATCGGAGCTGGCACTGAAGCTTGATCAGCAGGGGAAGCTATGGCTGCTATATCTGATAGCGGCGGAAGCGGCGTCTCGGCTGGCATTTCATTGTCAATATCCTTCGCCTGCTCCGGGATATCCGGCATTTTGAAGGTCGGCGATTCAAGTTCACTTAGCGGAATTGTCTGCTTCGTCGTATCGGCCACAGTATCACCTACTGGAGTCGGTGGCACGCTCTGATCTGCTAATGGCTCAGCCGTGACCGAACTAGCTGGCGCTGCCGCAACAGGTACTGAATCCGTAGATGCAGAGTTATCCACAGGTGGAGGAGTCGCCACTGTCGGCGTTGTTTGTACTGGCGCCACAGGCGGAACCGAATTCACTGCTGGTGCCGGATTTGCAACCGGTGTCCCCGTCACATCATTTGTATTTTGTGTTAAGTCAGCCATTTATCCCTCCAAGAATATATTATTAAACTCTATCAAAACGATTAATGCTCGAATTTGTTAAGTCGTTACGCTCTAATTCTTGTATATCTTCGATCATCGCACTGCCACCATTATCATGTTGCCAACGGAAGAAGAATCGTTCAGGAGCACCTCCGGCAACCGCCGCCTGATAGTGATCAAAAGTATAAAAACCATCTCTGGGCTGAATCATAAAGCCGTAATTTGGTAAAGTTGCAACAGCACCACCAGTACTAACAAGGATATTAATTAAGCGAGTCTTGGCCGCAGAGGGTCCCACAGCATAAAATTCAGCTGGTGTATAAACCTCTCCACTAAACGGTGCAACATAATTCATCTCAACTTCGTATTTTGGAACTCCACCACCAATATCAGTGATTCGTTGAATACGGATGTTAGTTCTTAAATTTCGCGGTAAATTGTTGATTGAATTATCATCATTGATAAATAACTCACGATTTCCGGCACCCAAAACAGCGTCGAGCTGTGCTATGGTTAATCCACTATGTGCTAATCCGGCTGGAGTGTCATCAATCATGAAATAATTGTGTCCACTTTGACGTCGAAACTGACCATTATCAAAATTTCTTCCTCTCAAGAGATTATATCTTTCAATCCCTTCACCATTTTGACCGGCTTCTTGACGACCAGTAGGTTCTTTCAATATTACTCTGCTTGGTTCATCGAGCTGACCCATTGGGGTAACAATGTCAGCGACTGAAATAAGTGGCATGTGCGCTGCGTCATCCCCTGGTCGTGGATCAAAGACAAGCATTCCATTATTTACTCTCAATACACGATATTTATGATCAAGATGTGGTGTACCACCATTTATATGTGCCGGGCCCAATAAAGTTGTTGCATCAGTGATGATTAAATCTTTGTTTGATAGAGTACTTTCAACAAGCGCAATATTTCTTTCGTATGTTGTCAAATTGTCTGGACCGGCATTAGCTGCTGCTTCGACTCTAAACAATTCCGGGGTCCGAGGATTTCCATTTGCATCTACCAGATCTTCAATTCGAACCACCGGCATACTCTGGGATTGCTCACCTCGCCGCGGTTTTAAGATAATCTGGTTGTTTGTACCGAAGCCATCAACTAAATAGAGCCGATCTGTATGCATAGCCATACCTGGAGTCGCTACCGCGAGTGTAGTCATGAAGGCCGGGGTAAATTCTAATCTTGCCCCTCGTATATCATTTCTTAATTGTTCTATTCTGGCATTTCTCTCAGTTCGTTGACGTTCACGATCTGCACCCTGGCTAATTACCTGCGCGTCTCCAGAAAGATGTCCATCGGGGGTTAGTATTTCATCTAGGAATATTGTAGGCATCTGGTTCTCCGTTTCGCCAAGATTGAGGTCAAATCTAATTTTTCTCGTATTACCATCAACACTATTTACAACAAAGCGTCTATTTGCCCTAGTCGGTAATGCAGCATAATTGCGATCAGCGTGACCAAGGAATCCTGCGCCGAACTCAAGCTCGGAATGTGGCAACGTTTGCACCAAGTTGTCTATTGCTGTCTTTTCCTTACCCCTCTGAGTATCTGCGTCGGTTCCGCTGTTGTAGAGCAATATTACATCATCTCTCGGATGACCATCCGGAGCAATTAGATCTCTATAGACATTTATTGGCTGACCATTAACTTCTGGTCGAAGAGGTGCTCGACTATGGAAACGCTCCGCCCGATCAAATCCATTATCACCAAAAACTATATCTCCCGCAGTCGTAATACTGCTTATATCAAAGGTACTTCCATAATTTATGTTTCCTCGTCCACGCTGCGTGGCCAAAACAGGAGGAAATAAACGAGGCGGCAACACAACTCTGTTAAGAGTAAATTGCGCCAGACTCTCTCCTCTCAACCTTTCAGCTCGCCCTTGATTGAATACTCCTACTGGCTGATTTACTTCGTCAATCTTGTTGGCAAGATATCCGCCAGCGTGGACAGCAGAGAGATCGCGATTTATTCGATTGTGCTCACGATGAGCCCAAATGAACCCACCGGTTGCGCCGACAATTCCCACGGCTGCAAAAACTTTATCGAGAATTGGGGCAATATTTGGCATAGTGAAGTGAAAACCGCCACCAGCTACCTCGGCAGTTTTGGCAACGGAGTCGAAGATTGGCTGAGAAAAATCAGGATGAGAAATTACGAAATGTTGTACCTCGGGCGGCATTTGCATAAATAAGTCTTTGTGCCCCAGCAAATAATTTGCAAAAGGCTGTCCGTGAATTGCGCTACTTGGATCAATATTGTGTTGCGAGAGAGCCGACCAAATATCATGCGCGTTGGCATTTCCCTGAATCATCTGCATAAATCCGCCAAATTCAGGCTTGGGAAAACCGTCAACAGCAATACCACCCTGATTGAGTTTGGTTAATTCTTGAACAGCGTGGGCAAGTGCCGGATCAGTCGGTACGGCTGCATTATTATCGATAACATTGTGATATGCAGCCAAAGCGTCATGATTAAATTGGTTGCTGCTTTGGAAATTCTGCATTCCCTCGACTTGGTGCTGAGCAGCAGAATAATGGTCAACTGGATTTACTGCCGCTGCGTGCGAAGATACCGCATCTGCTCCAGCCGAGTGTGCAGCCGCCGCTTCCTGACCACCAGCCATATAATTTCCAATTAATCCGAAGGTGATTCCGGAGAGCAAACCAACCGCCGCACCCTTGACTCCTCGCATAAGTTCTCGACGACGCTTCGAGGAGTAAATTCGCTCATAATCGGCGTTATATTTCTCGCCAGCCGCACGCGAAATTCGCCAGTATTCATTTGGCGTCGCCTGAAGCTGTTGCTGGATATTTTCAAAAATTGGATGGCCATTTTCGTGCATTTCGGCCGATTCGGCGTTCAAATATTGTAAACGATTTCTAATCTGACGATATTTTAAAGCCAAAGACATCCGATCCTGCTCGCTTCCACGAACACGATTATGCATAATAGCTTGGCGCAATATTCCCAAGGTCAGTTCCAGCTGGCCTGGATTCATCTGCTCGATTCGATCATATGTTTCTTGGGTATCACCCTGAATATTCAACTCTCGCATCCAGGTCGCAGCTGATTCCTCGCAATTGCGGGCTCTGATCCAATTGACAAAAAAACCAATCACTCCTCCAGCAACTCCACCAGCGACAACATTACCTGCTCCGATAGCTTTCAATCCGGCACGGATACCAAAACCTGCCATACCCGACAATACAGTACCGCCAATTAATCGCGCTGGACCATTTTCCCATAAACGCTGGAGTCTTCCCCAAACACTGTGGCGCTGCATCAAAATCCGTCTCTCCAAGACAGCATCGGCATCCATTCTATCAATAATATCATTGGCATTCGCGTCAGGACTTCGCTCTGCTTCACGAATCGCTACATTGTACTCATTTGTAAGTTGGAGAGCTTCAGGTTGTGCTCCTGGTCCGGCCAAAGGAGGTGTCACGCCGGGAGCCGGCGGGTGAGGCGCACGCCAAGGGTCTGGCGCGACAGTTCCACGCGCCATATTAATATCGCCAACAATCGAGGCTGGAGTTTGATTTTGTTCCCATTGTGCAATCGCCATTTTCCCTCCGGAGAAAGTAGCGCAAATTTGCGCCTTTGTTTTTAATCGGCGAACATCCCAGTCCAATATATCCTAATTATAGAGCTTGGCTGGGGATAAAAGTATTCTAAATACATTATAACTTATCCCCTATTTTTCGCAAGAGAACAACCTTAAATTCCATTTCGAACCGTTACACTTAAAAAGACACCCCAACCCGTTTCCTTGTAATATGGTAGTACCAGCTAACATATAGAAGGAGGGATTAGAATGTCTTACGCTCATCTTACCAGAGATGACAGGGTTAGTTTAA
>JAPLVL010000043.1 GCA_026397135.1 Candidatus Berkelbacteria bacterium | reverse complement strand
TGAATCTGCCACTACTACATTGTAAAAAGGGGTCTTTTTTGAACCGCCTCTAGAAAGTCGAATAATTACCATAATTTACACTCTTCAATTAGTTAAAAAATTTCTTAGGAAAGGGGCTGATTTTACGCTATTTTTAGCATATTTGGCAAGCAAAATCACTTCATTGAAGCACTGCTAGTTTTAAATAAAACCCCGGGAAACATCACGACTGGCTTAAGTTAAGTCTTTGAATTAGGCTTTTGAAAAAGCTTACTCGAAGAACTATATATATTTCACACAAGGAAAGCGCATAACAGCGGATAAATGACGGCTAGGAAGCAATAACTTAGCCTATAAAATCAAGAAATTAAAAAATGACTAACTTTAAAAGTTATATTCAAGGCGTATTTGATGAAAGTTTATACCAGGGTTTGGATGGTCTATACCGGCATTGGAGAGATGCTGAAGTCTATAAGCAATAGCAAATGCATCGCGCTCACCAAATTTAATGCCAGCCGCTACGTGATCACCAAATTGAAAATTTGTACTAAATTGTTTATTTTGCGTAATGGTTTTTTCAGTTAAATAATGGGCTCCTATGCCTAGCTCCACAAAAGGCACAAATTTGTCTGATCCATTCGTCTGAAGTCTTAAAACAGGTGTAATACCAAAGTCCCCAACGCTATGCGTACCAGCTGAATCTTTTGTATGCCAATAACCAACGGACGCATCCCAATATCCTTTTAAAACAATACTATCGTTTTTAAATAACGGTTCATTCCAGTTCCACTGAACGCCAAGTCGTCCCATATTTGTATCTTTATCTTTATCGGTAAATGTATTTCCAGCTTCAATTGAGACGCTATCAATACCCAATGCATTGCTCTCTTGAGCACACAATAAATGGGGGGCTAAATAAAGAGAAAGGAAAGAAAGTAATAATTGTTTTTTCATTTCAGAATCTTACATCTTTTTTAATGACTGGCAAAAAGAAGAATTTAAGGTCTCTTTTTGGTTTATTGGTAAGAAGTGGGATCATCAACCCCGGCCGCTTTAAAGCCGTTTTGCCTTAAACGACATGAATCACAGACGCCACATGCTTGACCATCTTTATCAGCCTGATAACAAGAGACAGTTAAACCATAATCCACGCCTATTTTCATGCCCTTAAGAATAATGGCTTCTTTAGATAGATGAATCAACGGGGTATGAAGTTGAATATTTTGGCCTTCTACAGCTGATTTGGTCGCCAAATTAGCCATTTTCTGAAATTGCTCAATATATTCGGGTCTACAATCAGGGTAGCCTGAATAATCGACAGCATTGACCCCTATAAAAATATCATGAGCACCGATGACTTCCGCCCAACCTAAAGCCAAAGTGAGCATTAAAGTATTTCGCGCAGGCACATAAGTAATCGGGATATGAGAAGTTAATTCGGTTGGTACTTTTAAATCAGGATTGGTAAGCGCTGAAGTGAGCATCCAACTTAAATCCATCTCAACCGTTTTATGATCTTTCACTTTAAACTGCAGCGCAATTTTTTTAGCGGCTTCGAGCTCCGCGATATGGCGCTGGTGATAATTGATACTCAAGGCATAACATTCATAGCCTTCGTTTTTGGCAATCGCTAACGCAGTTGCTGAATCAAGACCTCCTGATAAAAGAACGACTGCTTTAGACACCAGGTTTTTCTCCCCAGAGTAATTTATGTAATTGAATTTGCATGCGCACATGCAGCTGATCTTTCAAAATCCAATTCCCTAAATCAGTGACATCCATGCAGAAGATGGCGCCAATTTGGGTGCAATACCAACCAAAGAAGCTCTCAATCTTGCTTACGAAAAAGGCTTAGATCTAGTCGAAATCAATCCGACAAATCGTCCGCCAATCTGCAAAATTATGGATTTTGGTCGTTATAAATACGATCTGGCCAAAAAAGAAAAGGAAGCGCGTGCCAAGCACAAGGAAACAATTTTGAAAGAAATTCGTTTGACCTTCAAGATCGGAGACCACGATATTGAATACAAAGCCAAGCAAGCACGAGACTTTTTCGACGACGGAAACCAGATCAAAGTTTCAATGCGTTTGCGCGGCCGTGAAAACGCTCTCGTTCCGATCGCACTGGAAGTATTCAAGAAATTCGCCACTAGAGCTGACCTGTCTTACGAGCGCCCCCCAGTCAAAGCCGGGAACCAAATCGTAGCGATGATGACCGAGAAAAAAGAGGAAAAGAGCGAATAATCGCAAATCTCCTACCAAATTACCAATATTGCGAAATTACCGATCTGATCAAATTACGAATTATACCAATTAAAAAAATTATTAGGATTAAAAGATGAAATTAAAAACCCACAAAGCCTCAGCTAAACGCATGAAATTGTCAGTCACTGGCAAAGTTTTGCGCGTCAAGGCTGCCAAAAGCCATCTTTTGACTCACAAAGCAAATCCAACCAAAACATTGCTCGAATTATCCCACGCGGATGTCAAAAAGGTTAAAAAACTATTACCATATAATTAATTTCTCTTCGATCTGGAGTTAAAATGCGAGTTACATCAGGCACAGCAAGACATGCCAACCATAAAAGAATTATCAAATTGGCCAAGGGTTATCAGGGCCGACGCAAATCTGTTTATAAATTAGCCAAACAAGCCGTTATCAAGGCTGGTCGCTATTCTTATCGCGATCGACGCGTCAAGAAACGCGATTTTCGTGCTCTTTGGATTTTGCGAATCAATGCAGCTCTGAAGCCAAATGAACTAAGCTATTCCAAATTTATCGCCCTGCTCAAGACAAATCAAATTGACCTAAACCGCAAAATGCTTTCCGAAATGATTATGGAAAACCCTAGTGCATTTCAGGCAATCGTCGACAAAGTAAAATAAATCCTGTCCTCATAGAAAATAACCACCCGCAAGGTGGTTATTTTTGTTTTTTTGTTTTTGCTGGCTACTCATTGTCTTTAGCTTGTCATCTCGACCTCTCGGGTGCCTCTAGAGGCTGGAGAGATCTTGTGTGATGAAATTGTGATTGAATTCATTATATGTTCCAATCAAAGATTTCTCCAACCGTTTCACGGTGTCGAAATGACAAATAACAGTGAGTGATTATATAGATAATTTTTTTGGCGTCTTGAGATTTTGTGGTAAAATAAAAAAGGAGCCCAAACTATAGTTTACTAAATAACCAGGCCAAAGCCTCTACTCCAAAAATCGGAGTCCANNNTTAAATTATGAAATATACTTGCCAAAATTTATCGCAATCAATCATCAAACTTGGTCAATTAAAATCTGACCTAGATTTGGCGACAAGAGATGATAAAACTGATATTGCGAAGGGTTTGGATTGTCAGATGCAGATAATTGAGATCTTAAATCTCTATTCAGTCATTATCCGGCTCAATTATAGATTCCTCGTAGAAAGTGTCGGCAGTCACGAAGGGCTTGCGTATAGAATTTCAGATCTAGCGATAGGCGGTGATACAGCCAAGGAACTACAGGACAAACTCGAAGAGAGAGATGAGAAAACCGGCCGTCGTAAATTCTATATCAAGGAAGCTCAATATATTCTTGACAAAATCTACAATACCGAAGAATTCAAAAGGCTAGCCCAAAACCCGGAACATATTTTAACAATCAGGTTAAAAGTTCGCGAGCTTGGCTTTAGAGACATACCCACCAACGATGAAATCTATACAAGAGCCAAAGAGCTAGGACTGAAACTTTGTCCAGCTGTTGTAGGGGCTTATCAACGCCTAAAAGATGGCGATCAATGGGGAGGTTGGTACAGAATCGCTATGAAACAAATCATAAGCAAGGACAACCACAAAGAGGTCCTTCGCCTAGGAAACGATTCTGGCACCATCTGTCTCAGCACCCTTCGAGCAGAATCCAATCAGTGGCAAAATCTCGATAATATACTGTTATTTTGTCTTCGTTCGAAATAACCAAGTCAATAGATGAAATTTAGCTGTCAAAATTTATCGCATTCAATCATCAAACTTGGTCAATTAAAATTTGACCTCGATTTGGCGTTGAGAGATGAAAAAACTGATATTGCAAAAGGATTTGACTGTCAGAGACGAATAATTGAAATTATTAAATCGCTTAAAACAGCAATATTAATCAGTAAACTTGGACCAGAAACCTACAATTTTCTCGTCGAAAAGGTTGGTGGAGACGAAGAGTTGGAGGACAGAATTTCCCCCCTTACTATTGGAGGCGATACCGCTGAGGAACTTCAGGGCAAACTTGAGGCCACAGATCACCATGAATATATAAAAAAACCGATTGATGAATATGCCCAAGGTATGCTTCACGAAATGTACCAAACTGAAGAATTCCAAAGGCTAGTCCAAAATCCTGAAAACTTGCAAACAATCCGTCTAAAAGTCCGCGAGCTTGGCTTTACCAGTAATCCAACAACAGATCAAGTCTATGCCCGAGCTTACGAACTTGGGCTGCAACTTTGCCCAGCCGAAGCCGGCCCATACAAATTTCTTGCTGATGCTGAAAAGCCAATAAATTTCCACCTGAACATAGCCATGCAGCAAATCACAAGTCTGGTGTTCGGTGCAGAAAACGCAATGATGGTATTCTGCCTAGTTAAAAATAGCCAGCACTTCTCATTCAATCGTCAATGGGCGTCTCCTGATAGTAACTTGCAACTCGTTTTGGAATTTCTGTTCTGTCTTCGCAAAAGGAGGTAATTGCTACAAAATGGTTTTATTTTTCTATTTTGGGATTTTTGCCGAAAAAATCAACCAAACCGACAAATAATCCGGCGATAATCAATAAATCGGCCAGATTGAAGGTTGGGATAAGCGGAATATTGAAATAGTCAACCGCCCCGCCATAGCAAAGTCTCTCAATTAGGTTTGAGATCGCGCCTAAGGCGATTAAAGTGAAGACGGGCAGCGATATTCGTTTCTTCTGCCAAAACACAAACAGGAGGGTGAAGACAGCAACCCAAACAACATAAACAAAGGCTTTGTCAGCAATCAGACCGAAGATTGTGCCAGGATTTATAAAGGCCCAGCCTCTTTCTAGCGCTATATAGTCCGCAAACTGGATAAATACCAAAACGATCAGTGAAATACCAGCCCATTTCGTTGGGACTTGAAATTTCATTTATTTTTCTGCTGACAGGTGACACAGAGATCAGCGTAGGGAATTATTTCCAGCCGTCCAGTCTCAATCATGCCCTGGCATTTCGAGCAAACGCCATAAGTGCCGTTTTCGATCGCGAGCAGAGAGAGATTGACCTTTTTCAAAATTTGCTCAAGTTGATCTTCGAGCGGTTGGTTGTTTTCAAATTCAGTCAGCTCCTGAGCATTGTCGTCTGAAGTTTCTCCATAATCAGGATATTTCTTCAGCTTTTTGATCTCAGCAGTTATCCTCTTTTTTTCGTCCTGTAATGCGGATTGCTGTTGTTCTAAAAATTTTTGGCTTAATTTCATATTTTTTCCTTTCGCTTAATTCTATTGATATTGAAAAGTAAAAATAGGCCAGCCAACATTACCAGGAGACTAACAACCTGACCCAGTGTGATATCCCAAAACAAAAGTTTTTCGGCGCGCCAGAAATCAATAATAAATCTGCCAAGCCCATATCCGGCAAGCAGAAGTGCAAAGGCTGTCCCCGCTTTTTCCGATATTTTCCGGCTCAAATACAAAGTCAATAAAATTCCAAATAATACGAAGAGTAAAATGCTTTCATAGAGAGTGACCGGTATCAAACCTGAGATTGCAAATTTTGACGCAGTTGCGATCCCATCGTATTCCCCAGCGAAAATGTTGCCGATTCGGCCAAGCGCCAAGCCGACGGCGAAACCGATTGAATACAGATCAAGCCAACGCCACATGTTTTCCTTCTGACTTCGCAGCAAGAGGAAAATCGTCAGGCCGCCGAGCAGAAAGCCTCCGTACGAGACCAATCCCCCATTCCAGAGAAAGAAAATTTCTTTAATACTACTGAATTGATCACGATAAAGGAAAAAATAAGTCAAACGGGCACCGACGATTCCAGCCAAAACGGTATAAACAGTATTGTCAAACAAATATTCCGTTTTCAGACGAGCTCTTTGGGCGAGAAAATAAATCGTGGCTGACCCAGCAATAATACCCAGGACCGCAAGCAGGCCATGTGTATAAAAACTAAAACCGTCAATTTTGAATAGAATTGGATGCATAGTGATAATGATTAATTTTAATTACTTTTTCTTCTTGTGTATATAAAGATTATTATGATGATTTCCCAACTGCAAACTGCAAACTAATTATACTCCGCTGTTGACCTTTGGTGTCAAGACTTGGTAAAATTTACTGGAATAAATTAATCGGCAAGTCACAAAGTATGAAAAAAGAAGAAGTCAGTTCAGAACTATTGAATACCCTAACGGCAGATGTCGACCCGAAACGGGACGTACTGGAGCTAATATTCGAATTACTAAAAACCGGGATCATTGTCTTCGTTCTGGCTTTCTTGCTTCGTTATTTCTTGATCCAGCCATTTTTGGTTGACGGCCAATCGATGATGCCGACTTTCCACGACAAGGAATATCTCTTGGTCGAAAAGCTATCATACTTGATCGGGCAGCCACAGCGCGGAGATGTTGTTGTCTTCCGCTACCCCAAAAACCCAAGCGTCAGCTATATCAAGAGAATATTCGGACTACCAAACGAGACCGTCGTGAGCGATAGCAACAAAATTACAATCAAAAACAGTGCCAACCCGCAGGGATTTGTGCTAAGTGAGAGCTATATTCCAAGTGAGTTTAATACCGCCGCCTTCACCGGTGTCGATGACAACGGCGTCTTCACAAAATCGCTCAAAGACAATGAATATTTTGTCTTCGGTGACAATAGAGAGCATTCTTCTGACTCGCGCGAATGGGGACCTCTCCCAAAAGCCAATATCATCGGCCGAGCTTGGGTCACGCTTTTCCCACTAGATCGGGTTTCGATTCACAAGCGAATCAAATACGACGTCAGCATTGTAACATCTTCACTTTCGAATCTTCGTACGCTCGTCTTTCTTGATCGCTAAATCGAGAAAAATCGGTGTACCGCTCATCGGAAAAACATCCCGAATAATATTTTCTATATAACGAATCTGGGTTTTGTGTGGAACTCGATTTCCTTTGAATTTCAGTTCAAAGGTTGGCGGGTTGACTGATTTTTGAGTCATTCTAGTCAAGCCAGCCAATTGGCTGTTTTTGTTTCGGAGATGTTCTGTTATTTCATTCAAAGTTTTCTCATCGATTACGGTATTTCTGGATTCAAAAGCTGCCACAACCTGATTCAAGAGTGAATTTATATTTTCCTCGTTTTGGGCTGAGATGAAAACAACTGGAAGCCAAGGTGCAAAATTCAATTTGCTCTGCAATTGCCAGATTGTTTTGGCGATATATTCATCTTTGTCCTCTTTGATCTCGTCAATTTTGTTAACTGCCAAAACTATTCCCTTGCCCCACTCCTTGGCCTCGCCCAAGATATTGGCATCGAGAGCGACCAAGCCCTCAACTGCATCAATAACCAAGACAGCGATGTCGCTATTTTTGAGAGCCTGCTCTGTTCTAATAACACTGAATGATTCTATCGTCTCTTTGGTAATTTTGCCCGGCCGACGAAGTCCGGCTGTATCTTGAATCAAAATTTTCTTGCCTTTGTGGTGGAAGGAAACACTTACAATATCACGAGTAGTACCGGCTTCACTTGAGTTTTCCAACATTTGGCCGGCCAATAATCGCCAGTTTCAAATCACAATCAGCATCTGCACGAATATATTTGGGGTCATTTGTCTGAAAATCGAGGTTTTTGATGACTTCGTCGAGTAAATCCCCTGTCCCCAGGCCAGAAATTGCTGAGACGGGCCAAGGATCAGAAAATCCAAGCCGTTTAAAGACATCAACATCATCAAAACGTCTGACATTATCAACCTTGTTGACGGCCAGAAGCACCTTTTTGCTGGAATTTCGCAAAATCCGAGCGACTTTTCGATCAACTTGATTTTCCGGTTCATGCCAATCAACGGCGAATATAATTAGATCGGCGCTCTCAATCGCAATGTTGACGCCCAATTGCATCTTCTGGTCAATCTCTTTCTTTGATCCTGTTTCGAGACCAGCTACATCAACCAAGGTAAATTGGCGGCCAGCCCACGAGACAGTACCAAAAAGACGGTCCCTGGTTGTGCCGGAAACTTCGCTCTCGATTGCAATTCTCCGACCAACCAAGCGGTTGAAGAGTGTTGACTTGCCAACATTTGGTCGTCCAATGATTGCTACAATTTTTTCTTCGTTTTTATCCATCATATTTTTATAACATATTTTTGAGAATTATTCAACTTAAAACCCCCGGGTGATTTTCCTGAGGGTCTTACTCTGCAACTGCTAGTTCTTGATCGTTATCTTGACTGCGCCGGAAACTTTCATATTTCCCCTGGCATCACTGGCTCTAGCCTCGAGATAATATGTACCGTTGGATAGTTTCTTCGTATTCCAATTGATATCATATGGAGCCGAAGTCCTGGTCGTAATCAAGCGGCGATTGTAAATCAGGCCGAAACGTTTTTGATAAATGTAGAAGCTAACTTTGGCAACGCCGACATTATCGCTGGCCGAGATTTTGACTGTGTTCGTACCACTTAGCGTCGCGTCTGTTGCCGGAGAGATGATCGATACGACAGGTTTGACATTATCTCTCTGAATTTTGAAACTGGCGGTGGCCGAATTGGCAGTATTGTTGTCCGAGTCGTAAGCCTTGACATAAACAGTGTGATTTCCGGTTCGATACAGCAAACTGTTCATCGAATAGGTGTAGGGCGCATTTTTCATGGTGTAGAAAAGTTTCTTGTCCAAGTAAATCGCGACCTTACTAATTTTCTTGTCGTCGTAGGCGTTGGCTGAAATGTTGAACCTGCCCATCTGAACTGACCCTGAAGTCGGAGATGCAAGCTCAACTACCGGCGTTGTCCCTAGGTTCAGATAAATTGAATTGGCATCATTAACATTTCCTGCTTTGTCATACGACTTGACCTGAATATTGACACTTTGTCCAGTCAATCCACTCTTCACAACATGATAGACATAATTGTTGCCGCTATTTGGAGCGGTCAAACCGCTGACTAGTTTGTAATTTTGGTAAAATTCGACTTTGCCGATCGCAAAATTGTCACCAGAAGCAGCTACTACATCCATATCTCCTGTCACGAAGGAATTGTTGCTTGGAGAAACCATGGTCACGGTTGGGATTGTTCGGTCAATCGTGATGGCAACCGGTTGTGAAGTTGTCGAAAGGCCATTTGCATCAAATGCTTTGGCTGTGAGTGAAATTTGGCCCTCTGGATAAGCGCGACTATCAATTGTGATCGCGTATGGCTTGGCACTGACACTGCCAATCAGGTTGGTACCAGCCCAGAATTCGACATGATCAATACTGCCATTTGCCGACGAAGCATCAGCTGAAATTTTGACACTACCAGTAGCGTAAGCTCCGGAAACGGGGGCAGTAATTGCTGTAATCGGCGGAACTTTGTCCGGATTCGGAGTCGGGGGGTTCGGGCTTGCAAGTGGTGTCACTTTTGCAGGCAGATCAAACGAATAGGCAAGCTGATTGCCGGAATCATCGTTTGCTTCGAGTGTAATGGTGACCAATCTGGTCGCATTGATCGCCGGCAGGGAAGCAGAATACAAATTGTTGTTCCCCTTCATGACTTCAACCGCGTTTGTGCCTGTTCCATCCACGGCATAATTCGCCTTCACGGATGCAATTGCCCCACCAACAGGATCGAGCATCACTTGGACAACATTTTTGTCCTGATGAGCCGAATCTAAATTCATATCCTGAGTATAAGTTTCACTTCGCTGGTCATTTGTCAGAAATTTTAGCTGTTGGATGGCTGGCGGATTCGGATCAGATTTGCTCAGGTCAAATTTGGCAGTGACCCCGGCAGTCACATCACTTTGATTTATTTGATAATGGATCGGACCGGCCGTAAAATTATATATTCCGGTGGACAAGCCGTTTGCTATAGCCAATTTGTTTGAGTTGTAATAGCCTGGCCAGATAAACCCTGTCAGATTATTTTCGTAGAAGCTACCATCCACAACCTTCTGATTTGCCTTCGTCAATTGCCAGGGAACTTGACCGTAATTCATCGAGCCGAAATCTTGCTGATAGAACGGTGCTAATCCGCCGCCGGAAACAGTATCGAGCAACATCGAACTTCCTGTATTTGTGAACTGTCCCGAAAAGCCATAGGGTCCAACCCCGTTGTTTACCGTTTTGTTTTCAATTGGAACCGCAGTCAATGGTGAATAATCAGGAAACTTGCCTATAATATTTCCATCCAAAAGTGAGAAATGAGGATAGAAAGAACGAATAAATTCGCTACTTGTAACATCGACGAACGCACTGTTATAAATCCATTTACAGTCCAAAAGGCTCGTTGCACAGCTACTCGCCGTAGTCACTACCTGAGTGAAAAGCCCGAAAGTTTGATGGGTTGGCACATTGCTGTACGCAATTTGGTCGTATGGCAAGGTTTTTTCCTTTGCTGGCTCATTTGTAAAAACAGATGTCATGCCTTTCAGCAAGCTCTTGACTTTTGTCCCCGTTGGCAGATTTAAATCAGAAACATGGAAAGTAATTTTCTTCAAATCCCCCGGCGCATTCGACTGCGTCAAATTTCCGATAATTCCGTCAGCAAATTCGTTGTAGTAGCTATAGCTAGCATCAGATTGTTGATCGTTGCTGCAGACGCGACGATAAGTATAATTATTGGAGAGATTACTAGTGTAAACCTGGCTATAATCACTCGAGGCTCCAGAAGTAAATACGCCTATAAATCCAATGTCCACGCCGGTTATCTTGTTGTCAACTTCAGTCATGCAACTTGTCAGAGCAGCTGGTTGATTGTTTATATCGTTGTGGATCAATGTCAAGAGATGGGTCGAATTAGCAGCCGAATCAATTACCAAAGGACCAGTTCCAACAATATACCCTTCGCGAAAATCGTAATAGTCGGTTTCTTTGGGTACTGTCAAATCATTTTTCATAATTCCTATATCGTATGGTCCAGATGTATCGAGGTAGACAGAAGAGTTGCCTACAGGAAGAATCGCCATAAATTCAGTTCCTGAGTCTTTCTGATAAATGTATGCGTAAGTTTGAACGGTATTTTTGTTATTAACCTTCAATTCGTAATATTTGGAAAATTGACCCGTAATCGAAGCCTGACCGGACTGACTGGTAAATGTAATCTGACCGGAATAAAGTTGGTTCGAAATTTTCGAATTATCAGCCACAGATAAGCTAGTGTCAAGATCGATACTGCCACCAGCAGGGATATCGAAACTGGTCTGATATGTTGTGGTGCCGGAAATCGCTGTTTTTATTTCGATACCAGAGCCGAAATTTGAACTGACACTTACATGCGCGATGATATCTGTGCGCAAATTACTAACCGTAACTTTCTGTACTGTTGAAGTCCAACTCGACAAAGATGGGGAATCAACTCCGAAATCGAGCGAGGCTAGACTTAATTTCATCGAGGGAGAGGTATTGATCGGAACATAGATAACGCCGACAAGATTGGTACCATTCTTCAAATTTATTTCACCGATACGACTGTTGCCTTGGATAACATTGTTGTCCAAGGACAGATTTAGATTAAGGGTATTTGATGCAGAGGCAGAAAAATCCAAGACCGCCTTATCGAGAGTCCCTGTTATTCCTGTTCCAGAGCCAACAAAGTCAAAACTGGCATTTAGGGATTTAATAGTATTATCATTGACTGAAACTGTAAATTTCTGTGATCCTGTCGCAATTTGAGCACTCGAATCAGCTGTATATCTCCAAATGCTTGGCGTGCTTGCGGTTGCCGCATTGATACCAACCGCTTTGCTCGCATTCACAAGTCCGGCGCCCTGAATACTGTATTTGAGTCCCAAATCAGTCGCGGTAGATTTCATTTTCTCTTTGATTTGAGCCGGAGTGAGAGATGGATCTGCTTGTTTCATGAGTGCGACTATACCAGCAATATGTGGCGTGGCCATACTGGTACCAGAAATGCGAATGTGCTGAGAATCAATGCATTCTTCACCTTCACCGGCAAAGGCATTACCCATTTGGGCTGCACAAATTTTCACACCAGGAGCTGCGATATCAGGTTTTTTGACATCCTCACCGGTCAAACTAAATGCGGGACCGCGAGAACTGAATGAGGCAATTTTTGTTTTGCAATATGAAACGCCCGCATCGATTTGAGCTTGACTGCAAGTTGCTGCGACAGTGATAGCACTTCTGGCAATACCGGGTGAGTCGATCGTGCCACCATCAGGACCATCATTTCCAGCCGCAATCGTGAATGTGACTCCAACTGCCGATGCGGCATCAACCGCTTTACTCATAGCGTCATCGGGATCGCCTGAGCCTCCCAAGCTCATCGAGGCAACATCCGCATGATCAGCCGTATTACCGTCACCGTTTGGATCCATCGTAGCTTGGATTGCTGCAACGATGCTTGATTCATAGCCAGAACTGTCTGCTGCCAAAACTTTGTAGGCGAGGATTGAAGCGTCTGGCGCAATTCCCCAGAGCACTCCTTTGCCGGCCGCGGTCGCCGCTACATGCGTACCATGGCCTTGGTCGTCCATCGGATCATTGTCGCTATTAACAAAATCGTAGCCACCAATTACCTTGCAACTTGAGCCGAGACAGCCGCCTAGATCAGGGTGCGTATAATCAACACCAGTATCAATGATGGCAATTCTGACACCTTTTCCAGTCACAGACTGATTATTTTGGTCAACTTCCTGCCAGACCTGATCGGCTCCGATTTGTGTTGGCGAAGTGTCGAGGGAAGCAGAAACGTGCTCGTCTTGTTCTATCTTGGCAACTTTTGGATCATTTGATAATTTGGCCAGAGCTGTCTTGTCGATATCAGCAGAGAAGCCATTGATAACCGGCAAACTGCTCTTGACCACGCCATGATCAGAAATCAGCGAGTCAATTGAGACTTTCTGCGCATTAAAAGTGTTTAAATTCGTACTGGTTTGCGATTGCGTATTGGTCGAAGAATAAACAGGGTCGCCGCTTGAAAGTGTAATGATTACAGGAGTTTTAGCATCGTCACTAGCTTTGATAGCGGGATCGACTTTTGACTGATTGACCAGGGTTGTCGTAGAGGCATCACTCAAACTGAGAAGGCTCTTGCTCACAACCTTTGTAGAGGCATCATTCTTCACATAAATTTGCCCTTTAGCCCCATCCATTATTGAATAGGCACTACTTGGCAAAAAAGAATTTGGAATAATATAGCCACTGTCTGTCCTAATTTCTTTGACTGAAGCGGGTTGGCTGCTATTCTGTGCTCCACCGAGATTAATTATAGCAATTTCATCCGCTGCGAGCAGATGCATGCCATTCTTCATCTCAAGCCCATTTACTTTGCTTGATTTCTCGGCCACCATCATGTTGACATCAGCCTTGTAGAAATTGCCCGAGAAGTATAGAAAACCCAAGACTCCCAAAGCGATAACGACAATAATTACCACTATCTTAATATAAGTAGCTCGATTCCACGATGCAAGCATTTTCCCTCCAACGAAATTTAATATGATAATTGATATTTTACAATAAAAACGGACTTTTTTCGGTCGTGCTTATATTATAAATAATGGAATGATTATTTACAACTTTGGCTTTTGACTTTCGCCTTAGTTAACGCTTTTTCAGACTCTTTTGGACTATTTAATACTTCTTCTGACTTTTTTGGACCTTTTGTTTTGTCTATTTCCCCCACCAATACATCAGGAGCACGAAATCACTGTTGTCAACCTTCCCATCAGTATTCAAATCAGTCATTGGATTGGTCAGTTTGCCCCAATTAAAAAGCAAAAGCACAAAATCTTTCTCATCAACAGTGTTGTCACCATTGATATCAGCAGCTTTATTCACTGTAAATGTCAGAGAATCAGAGACAGTGTTGTTTGCGTCGTCTTTCGCCGTTAGTTTCAATACATAAACTCCAGCAGCATCAGATGAAACTGTGGTGGCCGCATTCGCCCCAGTACCTTGCTGATTGCTAAATTTTAAATTGCCCGAACCAGAATCTTTCGACCAGCTATAACTAGTTGCATTGCTAATTGTTGGCGCAAGACTTACAGCTTTCTGAACAAAAGATTTCTGATCTGCACCAGCTTCGACTGCTGGTTTCGTAGCAACAAAATCACCACTAGCTGGTAGCTCAAATGAATAGGTGAGCTGATTATTGGAATCATCAGTTGCAACAATTTGGCAAGCAATCTTGTTCGTCAGGTTTAATTGCCTAAGGGTAGCAACATAATCTGTATCCTTTTTTGTCACAACGACTGGCGTATACGAACCGTTCAAGTCGGTTGCCCAAGCAAGTTTTACATCTGTCAAATTTCCACCAACTGGATCAAGTGAAAATTGAACAGTATTATCAATTTTTTGCGAATTTATAAAAGATTGACTTCTTTTTCCGTCAGCATAGAAATGAAGCCAATTAATTGCTGGCGGATTTTTGTCCGATTTTCTGGTATCAAATTTGGCGTCGACAACCGATGAATAATCAAATCCGTTTATTTGATATTTAAATGCATCGGTTTTTAGTTCAAAGCTATCATTATTGCCAGTGTAATTCATCAGGTCGTCCTGTTTCCAGGCATAACTTGGAAACATTGCCGTAGTCGCTCCCTGCAAAACATCGCTTTTAACGACGCTACCATTCTTGAGAAGTTGATACGGTAGATCCGGATATTTAGTCAGACCATAATCCTGATCAGCAAAAGGGTAGAGTGAGACGGGCGAATCAGCAATTCGAACCGTTGTATCGTTTGTGCCATTGTCAAAACGCGACAGCCAAACATATGGAGCAAGACTTGAATTAATCGTATTATTTTCTACAGATTGATCTTTCATCGGAGTAACATAATCAGGATAAATCCACCTTTGAAGATTATAATTATAGGCAGGCTTCAAAATCGCTTGCCGCATAACCGTCTGACTGCCTGGATCGGTATACCCACTCGTATACATATAATTACAAGTGGTCATGGCAAAACCGTAAGGCAGACAATCGGGAGTAACTTCGTAAACATGTTGGTAGATCAAACCAAAATCCAGTCGGGCAGGTACAAGTGAATACACAGTTTGATCAGAAGGAAAATTTCTTGTTGCCTGATCATTTGTCATCGAACCAGGAAAAACAATATGCGAGTTATAATGATGACCTGCTATTAGTGGTAAATTATCGGAGCGAAAAACCAACTTTTTGAAATCCTCGGGTTTGTTCCCAAAAGTCACATTAGAATTTAATGGCCCATCTTTTTCATTGTAATAAAGGTTAATTTTGGATGCATCATATCGATCATTGGTACACATCTGAACAATTTTGAACCGATCACTGATATCATTGGTATATATCTTGGACATATCAGTCGGTATTTGCTCCATCCGCCATAGTTCGTACCACATAATCTTGGCACCGGTTGATTTATTGACTAGTTCATAGACACAATCCTCTTGTTTGTTGTCGCTACCGCCCTTCTCGTCGCTTAAATTTATTGTCACCAAATTTTTGGCTTGAGTCGAAACATCGATATCCCTCCGATAAACATCATTGCTAGTATCCGCTTTTTCCAAAACAGACCAATACGAATTAAAATAATCCTGATCGGGAGTCGGATAGTCGCCGGATAATATACCTACGTCATAAAGGCTAGGATTGTTAAAATAATAATAGTTATGGCCAATCGCCCCACCCTGATAATAGACTTCGTTTAGATTTGTGTCAGTCAAGCCAATCATAGTACCTGACTGCTTAATATTTAGATCCATGGCATAAAATTTATAAAAACGTAAACCAAAATCGGTCGTTACATTGCTAGTGCTAAATGTAAGCCATGCTTCCCATTTATTATTGATTACATTATTGTTAATGGGCACAGATACCCTCGCTGTTAATTGCAAAGTGGATTTTGGAGCCAGAGTATAGCTCGTTTCATTTTCAGTGCTTCCACTTTTTGACATTGTAAAATTAATTCCATTTACAAAATTTGTACCAGAATTAAGGGTAAGAGTTCGATCAGTACTCAAATTTTGTAATGTAATAGTCTTGCCCTCCGACTCCCAGCCTGACTTACTTGGCACATCAATGCCAAAATTTAGATAATTGGCACCGTATTCGTCAATCGAAATATTCAACGGATTTGCTACGATCACCTGAATTGAAATCATCTTGACCGCTTTTCCATTTTGGGAAAAAACGAGATGGCCCCAATGTGATCCAGTTTTGGCAATACTTTGGTCGACTTTTAGTCCAAAAGAATATTCGAAATTTATTTTACCAGTCAAGTTAATTTTGTCGATATAAACTGGAGTAATGCCACTAAAATCACTCTCAGCAACAAAGCCTCTCAGTCGTGAAACCAGGATCAGACAACTCTAGAGCATTGGCAATATTAATTTCACCTGCCCCCTGAGAATTATAGTCCATTTCAAGAGAGACAGCCGTACTCTTTAATCTCGTCTTAATCTGTGCCGGCGTTAATGTTTTATCTGATTGTTTCAAGAGCGCCGCCGCTCCGGCAACTTGCGGCGTAGCCATACTGGTTCCCGATAAACTTACGTGGTGATTGTCCAAACACTGACTGTCAAGTGATGTTAGAAAAGAACTACCCCATTCTGCAGCACAGATTCTGACACCTGGCGCGGCCACATCCGGCTTTTGATAATCTTTACCGTTAAGATCAGTAACCGGCCCGCGAGAACTGAAATCTGCAATTTTTTTACTGCAATAATAAACACCGGAGCTGACCTGGTCTGGTCGACAAGAAGCCGCTACAGTGATCGCTGTCTGAGCCGTTCCAGGCGAGTTGATTGTATTGTTGCTTGAACCACTATTGCCGGCAGCAACCACAAAGGTGACGCCAAGTGCCGTCGCTCGATCAACCGCTTGGCTCATTGCATCGCTCGGGTCACCATCACCGCCCAAACTCATCGAGGCGACATCGAGATGATCGACTGTATCACCATCCTGGTTTGGATCAGTCGTATAATCGATTGCTCTGACAATATCATCATTCCAGCCTCCACCCTCATAATCCAAAACTTTGTAGGCAACGATACTAGCATCCGGAGCAATGCCCTTAAGCATGCCTTTGCCGGCCGCGGTCGCAGCTACGTGGGTACCATGACCCTGATCATCCATCGGATCATTGTCATTATTAACAAAATCATAACCACCAGTTACTTTGCAGGTCGAACCAAGGCAACCGCCCAAATCGGGATGCGTGTAGTCAACTCCTGTATCCAAAATCGCAATTTTGACACCGGAACCGGTAATTGGAAGACTGTTTTCATCTGGCATCGTCCAAGCTTTGTCAGCAGAAATTTCCGGCGCAGCCTGGTCCAAAGTAGCATTGACTTTGGACGCCAAATCAACCTTTTCAACCCTCTCGTCCTTGAGTAAATTCTGATAGCCAGTCAAGTCCACTTCGGCTGAAAAACTATAAATAATCGGCAAATCAGACCGCAAAATGCCATGATTTTTGAATAATGATTGAACAGAGATGCGCTCCTTTTGAAATTGCGCCAGACTGGATTGCACCTTCGCGGGTTCTACTCCTAGTTGATAAATCGAATCAGCCTTTTTTAATTTGACAATGACCCGAGCTGACTTATTTTTTTCAATCGATTGAGTAATATTATCTATTACCGAACTATCTTCACTACCGAGAATTCTCTGGTCAATACCAGTAAGCTCAGATTTTTGAAATATTCGTGTATTGGTCAGGCCAACCATCGGATGGCCGTTCTGACCCTCGACAACTTGAAAAACACCCTGGCCAAGAATATCGGAGGGGATTGCATAGCCACTTGGCGTCCGTAAATATTTCTCCTGCCCCGAGCTTGGAGATTTATCAGAAGTTTTGATGACGGCAATTTCATCGTCGGTCAATCTTCGAGCATTATTGGCTTTTTCTAGGTTGACGACCTCAGGATCAGGACGAGTACTAGTAATCTTGAATGCTTCATCAGCCTTGAAAAAATTATTTTTGATATAAAAAATAGCTGCAACAACGACAGCTAAAACGGCTATAACTATAATAATATTTTTCAAAGTTTTTCGTCCAGTAAACCAGCTCATTATTCCCTCCAAATGGCTAATATTAACAAATTGGGCAACCAATTGCCTTCACAATTATTATAAACCCAACGACCTTTTCAGTTCAAGCGGACAACTGTTTCACATGCAAGTTTTGTTTGGTATAGTTGTCTCATGATTGCAGAAATTATTCCCAGTTCGAAATCTTTCGGCGAAAACGACTATTTTAGCTATTCTGTGCCACTCGAATTTGAGTCACAAATCCATGTCGGTCAAATGGTCGAGATGCCTTTTGGCAAAAAAATAATTCGCGGTATGGTGGCCAAACTTTGTTCAAATGACACAGAAGTGAGGAAATATGAACTAAAAGCAATTTCGAAGATCATCCAGGGTTTTCAATTTCCGCTTCCTTATATCGAAATAGTGAAATGGTTAGCGGAATATTATCTTTGCAGCCTCGGTGAAGCGCTTTTGTTATTTCTGCCTCCCGTACTCAAACGACCAAGAGCAGATCAAGGAGCCAAAAAAGAAAACAGAAAAACCTCATCAGAAATCAAGCTATCAAAGGATCAAAACGATATATTTGAGAATATTTTGGCTAATCTTAATGCAAACCAGCAAAAGAAACCAGTGCTTCTACATGGAGTAACTGGCTCTGGCAAAACGGAAATTTATTTGAAATTGGCACTCGAATTTATTGCAAAAAAACAAAACGTAATAGTGCTTGTCCCTGAAATTATATTGACCCCGCAAACAGTCGAACGATTTGAAAAAATCTTTGGCGATCAAATCGCACTTCTGCATTCAGGACTTTCCAAGACAGAAAAATTGAATTGTTATCACGATTTTCAGTCGGGAAAAAAGCCTATAATTGTCGGCCCCCGCTCTGCCCTACTTGTGCCGGTAGATAATCTCGGACTAATTATAGTCGATGAAGAACACGAGGACTCGTACAAACAAGAATCTACTCCTCGTTATCACGCCGTAACCCTGGCCGAAAAAATCGCAGAGCAAACTGGTGCACTTTTACTGCTTGGCAGCGCCACACCGAGAATAGAAACATTTTTCAAAGCCAAATCTGGAAAGTATGATTTGTTCATACTTTCTAACCGCTACCAAAAAAAGACGCTTCCTTCAGCCAGAATTGTTGATCTAAGGAATGAAATTAAAGGAGGTAACTTTTCTCCACTTTCATTTGAATTACAAAAAACAATTTCTGAAATATTAGAGAACAAACGTCAAACCCTACTCTTTCTAAATCGCCGTGGAACAGCCACTTTTGTTTCATGCCGCGATTGTGGACATGTCATACTTTGTCATAACTGCTCTATTCCAATGGTCTATCACACCAGTTTTGGAAATGACAAACTGCGTTGTCATCATTGTAATTTTGAAACTTCACTGCCTGCGAATTGCCCTTCTTGCGGCAGTATTAGAATAAAATATTTCGGTGCAGGAATTGATAAAATTGAATCAGAGGTCAAAAACCAGTATCCAAGCGCCAGAGTAATCAAGATTGATTCAACAACAGTCAAATCCAAAAACGATTATGAACATTTCTACAAAATGGTAAAAAATCACGAAGTCGATATTATTATCGGGACGCAAATGATTGCCAAAGGTTTGGATTTGCCAGGGGTTGATCTTGTCGGTATTGTATCGGCTGACACTGGACTTCATCTGCCACATTATCGTGCCAGCGAACGCTCATTTCAGCTACTGACGCAGGTCTCAGGTCGCTCTGGACGCCGTGACAATGCCGGTCAGACAATTATTCAAACCTATTGGCCAGAAGCGCTGCCAATTTTGGCTGCAAGTCGTCATGATTATCTTCAATTTTATGACGAGGAAATTATCGCCCGCAAAACTCATAATTATCCCCCATATTGCCATCTGATTAGAGTAATTTCTGAGCATCAAAATATCGACAAAGCACGACAAAACATCGAGGGGATCATTCCTAAATTGTCTAATACATATGATTTTATTGGTCCAGGAGCATGTTTTTATGCCAAACTACATCAGAGATTTCGTTTCCACCTAATCATAAAGGCTGAAAAGTGGCCAGACCAAAATCTTCACGAAATCGCCAAAATGTTTCCACATCTCACCTGGGACATAGAGCCAACTAATATGCTATAGTTAGTAAAACAGTAAGTAAGTAAGTAAGTAAGTAAGTAAGTAAGTTAATAAGTATGAAAAGTAATACAAATAATTCCAAACCCCAAACCACCCACTCTGCTTCACCAACAATTTTGGTTACTGGTGGAGCAGGCTACATCGGCTCGATTACAGTCAAGGCTCTAATTGACTCAGGATCCAAGGTAATTGTAGTTGATAATTTGGAGAACGGATACGCCGAAGCTGTCCCCAAACAAGCCAAATTGGAAATCGGTGATGTCGGAGACAGGGAATTTCTCGATCAGGTTTTCAAGAAATATAGCATCACTGCGGTAATTGATTTTGCGGCATATTTGATTGTCGGAGAGTCCATGAACGAGCCAAGAAAATATCTTATCAATAATGTATTGAACTTCATTAATTTGCTCGATGTGATGTTGGAAAACAATTGTAATCTGATCATTAAATCTTCGACTGCTTCCGTTTATGGCAATCCCAGCAGCAAAGAAGATTTTCCACTGAAAGAAAGTTACATCGAAAATTTCAAGCCGGCTACCTCCGCACTTCTTAGTGGTTTTTGGCACGACGAAGAACTATCTGGTGATTCTCTCTACGACCGAATTATATCAGAATATTACGAAAAAACTGGCTGCAGGCCAGAATTCGAATTAGATGATAGCGATCTATCCAAACTAAAAATTCCAACTTCGATTTATGGGCTGACCAAACTCCTGCGGAGGCTGAGATACGTTGGTAACAAA
>JAPLVL010000065.1 GCA_026397135.1 Candidatus Berkelbacteria bacterium | reverse complement strand
GTTTTTGTTCCATTAAAAACAGGTTGGACTAAACATGGTGGTGAAGGACTAAAGATTTTCATTGGTAATACCTAATTCATTAATCTGGTTATGACTAATCAATATACCAGATTTGTTACCAACGTATCTCAGCCTCCGCAGGGGGAGGCTTGAAAATAGACAAATTATGGCTCAGTTGCTAACTGAGCCATAAAGAAAGGTCATTTTCGTCTCAAGATTCGTTCGATGTGAGATCGAATAGATTCCTGTTGATCAGAATAAATAGCGAAGCGGAGCAAATCATGTCGTTTTCCGGAGTAGAAACGGTGTTCTCTGAATGCTCCCTCGAGTTCTGCCCGAAACCTTTTTAATGTGTTTACAGAAATAGTATTGTATGAGTAAACATCGCAATATATTTTGTAAAAATTAAAGGTCTCGAACAAATAACAAAGAAACATTCCCAACGCAAGCGGTCCCATGCCGACCAGCCGTTTCTGGGGAATTAGATAAATCGTGACACAACAGTACTGGTCGATGAACTGCGGCGAATACGAAAAAACAAAACCGATCGGTTGACCATGTTTCTCAATTATGAGAAAAACATGTTTGTCTGATTGCATATCTCTTTCAAATTCGATTGCAAATGATTCTAGATCGAGAAGTGCGTGTCGTCGTACGGACCAGAGATGGAGGTTTTCCAGATCATTGCGAATCTGGAAGAGAAATGGATAGTCGTCATCCACTACTGGACGAAGGCACATTGTAGCGGTTTTCAGCATTGCGATTTCCCCCTTTAGTACTCTATGCCATATTAGTGAAGGTATGTCAATTGACAAATGTTAATCTGGTGCTATTATTTAATCATGAAAAAACTCCAAATTAAAAAATTGGTGAAAATGATAATGAAAACAGAGGATCCAACGATCTTTGAACGGCTGTTTCATAGGATTATCGAAGAGAAAGACACTCTCGATCGGGACACTTTATATGTTTTGAACCGAAAATATGACGCGTCAGAAGTGCTACAGCTTTACGGGGAGGTGATTGCAAACAAGAAATATTTGCTAAGTGATCCTTCTGGTTTTGTTCATCCACTTCTCAGAAGTCCAAGTTCGTTTTCTGAGTTTGCTTTGCCTTCAATTGTCAATGCCGAAAAAGGTATAAAAATTTGGGCCAAGGAGAATAAAATCTCGCTTGACCCAGAGAAGTAGCACTATTTGCCAGATCCACCACCGCCAGACCCGCTGGTATCCGAGGCCTTGTCGGCGCCCCAACCGAGGTTGTGGCTTTTTCCACTTCCGCCGCTTAAGTCGGTTTTGCTTCCGTCAGGGTGGGTGACATCGAAATGCCCGCTCTGCGGAACCGAATGAGTATGTCCTCCGGACACACCTCCCTGGACATAGTTAGTATGACCAGTTTTACTGTCCTTGTAGGTGTCAATGCGACCACTGGGTGTATTCACGCCTTTGTGCTCTCCCAACGTGATACCCTCCTTGTTCTTTGGATAATTAGAATGTAGTAAATATTGTAATAATTGTCAAGGGAGACATGTTTCGTATTACGAGACAGTTTGCTATAGTTGACGGAGAAGGAGATTCAATGAATAAAACAATAAAACTAATAACAGGGAATCAACGAAAAGCAGAAAGTTTACAAAAACTGGTCGAGCCTTTTGGTTTCTGTGTCGAAATAATTAATGTAGAAGCACCAGAAATTCAAGCAGATTCAACTGCCGAGGTTGCTGCTTTTGCAGCAAAATGGGTAGCGGATAAAATCAAAAAACCATGCGTAAAAATGGACTCCGGTTTTTTTATTAAAGAGTTCGGGGGTTTCCCTGGTGTATATGTTCGCTGGGTTGACGAGGGTTTGGGTGCTGAAAGATTTTTCGACATGCTCGAGAAGATCGAAAACAAAAAGGTGATGATAACATGTTCTGTTGCTTACTGCATGCCAGGCGAAGAGCCTGTCACATTTTTTGGAAGTGCTCTTGGCTGTGTCCCCGAAAAACTGGGAGAGAAAGGCAGTTTCATAGACCGTCTTTTTGTTCCCGATGACCATAATCCAGATAATATCACTTTGGGAGAGTTGAGGGAATCATATCCTGACGCCGTGACAGAGATTTGGGGTAGGGCTGAAAAGAAATTTATTGAATGGCTGATCAAGCAAAAAGGAAACAAATGAGAACTAATCAGAGAGCTGTGGCGTCACGGGGGACGCTTCATATTTGAACACAGTTTTGACAATAACTCAAATATTTTGGCATAATTAATTTATGCCAAGACAGCCTAGATTTTTACCCCCAGATAACAATTATCATATTATGAACCGTGGCAATACCGGCCGGACCATTCGGTAGTTATCGCTAAAACATTGCTTGAAAATGAAGCGTCCCCAAGGCTCATTTATTAGGAACGAAAAGAATAAATTTATTGTCGTACGCGATTTTGACGAAACTAGATTTTCTTTGCCGGGTGGTAGTTGCCATCTTGATGAGACTGATGTCGTGTGTGCTCGGAGAGAAGTAAAAGAAGTATAATGGACCCAGGAATTCGGACAGGTGTATTAGAATGAATATGATGATAAGATCTGGCTAGAAAGGTCCACGAAAATGAAGAAACAGTTTACTCCAAAAGAGAAAGCAGAGATCGTGCTGGTGGCGATGAAAGAACAAATGACGATCGCCCAGATCAGTAGCACTTATCAAGTTCACCCGACTCAAATCACAGCCT
>JAPLVL010000055.1 GCA_026397135.1 Candidatus Berkelbacteria bacterium | reverse complement strand
TGAAGCCTTGACAGAGTGGTTGGTCGAATACAATTTTGAGAGACCACACCAAACTCTTGATTACCTGACACCTTTTGAGTATCTTGAGATTACATTAGAAAAACAACAAAAGTTGTTACCAACGTACTCTGCCAGTGCATGGGATCGCCTTGTACAAAATTATATGCTAGAATTAAAATATAATCAGTAATCACCATCGAGAGTCAATCAGTAGACCCTTCGACAGGATCGAATTAGGCCTTTCGACAGGCGAAAAGAAAATGCAGAAGCTGACAATCAAATTTAATTTTTGGAAATATTTTTATATTTCACTCCTCATTTTTCTACTGGCTTTTGCTAGTGGATTTGCAGTTGGTGGCAATACCGGTTTTGTAAACAGTGTCCTGAATCAAACTTTTGGTTCATTTGAGGGGTTTCTCAAGGGGCCACACTGGGAGATATTTCTCTTTATTTTTCTGAATAATTCAATCAAGGCTCTGGCCGCCATTTGTCTCGGCTTTCTCTTTGGGCTTTTCCCATTCTATATCTTGGCGGCAAATGGCTTCCTAATTGGAATGTCGGCACGGTATTTTGCCAGCGTCAAAGGTTGGCAATTTGCTGCTGCAGGGTTTCTGCCACACGGACTGATCGAGTTGGCCGGATTCTTCCTGGCGTGCTCACTTGGACTCTGGATGGGTTGGCGTTTCATCAAAAAGTTCGATTTGGGTGAGCCGCTCAAGCCATATTTTCTTCACGCGCTCAATCTCTATTGGAAAATCGTGTTACCCCTCCTATTTCTCGCAGCTCTCGTCGAGACCTATGTCACGCCAAAGCTGCTTTCGCTCTTCAAATAGCAATCAATTATTTAACTTCTGTCATTTCGACTCCCTGGCATTCCAGTCAGGGGCGGAGAAATCTTCTATTCCTACTGGAGGCGTCGTCTCCCGATCAAGTCGAGGGCAGGTTCTGAGGTTGTCGAAGGATCTCTCGACTCCATTTCACTTTGCTCGAGATGACAAACAACGGTGGAATTACTTCAAGTGATATTTACAAAATATGCCGAGTGTGGTATTATTATACACAGATTCTGTCGCGGAGGTGATCTATGGACACATTAACTGCGGTCGAAATAGCGCCGCTCGTAGAGTTTGGGCGTGACCGGACGACTTACAGGGTATTTACAGCCGAGGATCCGGCCATGGTGCTACTCCGAATTTAGACCGAATATCCGGTTGCGGGGGAGTCGCATCAGATAATTTTCCACAAGCGTCCACAGGTGGAAGTTGAGATTATTGGGTCGAACCATTTTAGCGTCGAATTCGACCAGAGCGGCTTGGCCGAGTTGCTCGTGCCACGGGTCTTCATTAGCCCGAACTTCCTGCTCAACTGGTCCTGGGGCGAAGGGGCATATCGGCGAGTGGCCGAAGCCAACCATCACAAGGGAATCGACGGCGGTTCCCAAAAATATCTATAAACCTTTATGGCCAACGCAATTGCGCTGGCCATAAATTATTTCCCTGTTCATATTTCTCAGTCCATATTGTGTATCTTTGTTGAAAAAAAGAAAAACAGAGGATAATATTAGATTAGAGAAAATAAATAAATGGAGGATCATGAAAAATTTGTCAGCCGATCGCTGGGCTTTCGTTTTGGGAACCATTATTGCTACCTTGCTGGGCTCGATCTCTTATGCACATTACAATTTAGTGTCCATTGTTTTGGGACTGATTGTCGGCTTATTGATCATCACAAAAAACGAAACCAAAAATTATTTAATTAGCATCATCGCCTTGCTGGTGATTGGCGGTTCAGGGCTACAGGCATTTTATGTTTCAGGTAATCCAGATTACCTTTGGATACCGGTAGTGTTGGCAAGTTTTACTATCTTTATGGCTTCGATGGGAGCGGTTGTCGCCTTGAAAACAATTTTGCACAAAGATTAATAGAATTTTTCTTATATTTCACAGTCGATATTTCCCCAGGTTAGCAAGGCAGATATGCACTAATTCAACATTATTGGAAGTGATTATTAGAGCCCAAGACATTTGTTGAAATCGTCAAAAATTTCTCGAGGGTTTATCCGTGTAATAATTTGCCCATGGGCAGAATTAATTCTGCTCTTGATACCGATATTTTTGGCAACAGCGATGGCAGCGAGGTCGGCGAAAAGCCAATAGTTTGAGAATGGGCGACGAGATAAATTATTCAACTTTTTGCGTTCACGATTCCAGTCAATAAGCAGGGCAAGGTAGCTGTGCAAAGGTTTCTCGGCTCGTCGTAATTGGCGTTGCATTTTTCCGGTGTTGGCTACTAGGCTGTGACTGGTACCGAGAAAGGGGATAGTTGTAAGCCGAAGGTTTGGTGTTTGTTTCAATTTGGTGGCTGCGGCAATGTCGCCAGCGAAATTAGTTTCAAATCGGCTCAACCGTCCAAAAATTCCTGGCTTGACTCCGCCAAGCCAGATGAAATTGGCTTTTTCGCAAATTTCCGGTGCGGTTAAAATTACATTAATTATATCAGTTGCTGGGCCAGTAACAGCAACTACAGGAGGCGGCTCTGAGTTAAAGGATGAAAGTCTGTCAAGTTCTTGAAGTTTTTTTATTATGAATTGTGCACCCTCTGATTTCTCTGGCATGCCGTCAAACGGTTTGCCAGCGCCTTTGTAGGCCAAAACATTGGAATTTGCCAAATTTAAAATTTTGACTGCTTCACTATGATAAATATCAACAGAATTTGGCCCGTTTTTCCGATTATTTTGGGTTGAGATAACTCCGAGCAGTTCGATTTCGGGGGAGTGATGAGCGTAAGCGATCGCAAATTGATCGTCAATTTCGTTTTTCGTATCGCAAACCAGAATTAGCTTTGTTTTCTCCATAAGTAGAAGATAACAAAAAAGCCGCCAAATTTATAGTTTGACGGCTAGGAGTAGAGGGCGCGCCAGGCAAGTCGCTTGCGGTGGCGTTTGATAATGTAGCTCGCCAGTTCAAGTTTATCGTTACAAATTTGACGTAGCTGGCTTACAAATTTCGCGAGTCCACCAAATTTTTCCAGTGCGTAACTGTAGGTGATTGGTCGGCACTGGTCCTTCGTAATCAGGACAAAACTGCCGTCCGGGGCAAGTGCAATTAGTCGGTCATCGAGCTGGGAGAACCAGTCCTTGTGATAAGTCAAGTATCCAATGTCCGGCAGCATCACAGTGCTAGTACTGCAAATGTATGCGACGGGCAAAAGTTCGTCATACCTGAATCTCCCGACGATGAATGAAATGTAATTCAGGTCGTAGTCACGAATGAAGTCAGTCAATTGGCAGAGATAAATTAGGTCATAAAACTCTGATTTGTAATTTGGCTTGGCTAACTTACTTTCCAGGCAAATTAGCATCCTGTCAAACGAAAACCAGCGACATGACCATTCCAGCTGGGTCAAT
>JAPLVL010000005.1 GCA_026397135.1 Candidatus Berkelbacteria bacterium | reverse complement strand
TTGCAACTGCTACGCCTGAGATGTTCGGGGCAAAAGATTCTGTTCCTAGGATAACTTTCATAAATTCCTTTTCGACAAATATACTGCTAATAAAATATTATTTTGTTTGCGGTTGATAAGCGATAGTAAAACCACTTGCGTTTTGCCAATAGTTGTATGCCTCGGCAACCGGCCCTTGCCTAAATTCCAGAAAATGGTTGCCGTAATAACAGCAATAAATACTGCGGTAGTCTGTCTGGAAGAAATAAGGAATTACCATACTGCCATAAAAATTCTTTCCAAGAAAGTTCGGATTAATCGTCGCATCATAGAGCGCTTCGGCTGGAGTTTGGAAGATCAATTTGCAGATTGGCAGTCCGCCAATACTTTCCATAATTCCGTTGACTTTTCCTCTTCGCATCGCAGTGTCCCCAGTGTCGCTAATTTCCTCATCCTTTTTCAGAAGAAATTCTCGATAATGGTTGTAATCATCAAGCGCAGTGCTGATGGCTGGAATGTCGCTGGTCAAATTTTGAAGGAAATTGTCGAGCTTTTCGGCAAATGTTCGGCCACTGGGACAAGACATTGATTTGCGAACCATCGCCCAGCCTGGCCTGACTTTGTTGTGTTTGAAAATCGACTCCAATCTTTCCTTTATTTCGTCTTTGTCTGAATTCATGTTGTTAGGATTAGTTGGAGGCAAGGGCAGATAATTATTGATCGGTTGGCCGTCTTGGTCATGATCAACTCGCAGAATCAGAAAAAAATTGTTTTTCTTTGCCGCGATAATCTCTGCTATATTTGGCAAAGGTGGAATATCGGCCGGATCAATTTTGATCCCCAATGCTGTTTCGACCTGTTTTGGCCCGAAGTAATCTGTTCCCATGATAAACTCTGCCTTGTTTTCGCCAAAGGTCTCCTTGATTTTCTGGGAAATTTGTTGCTGTTTTTTGAACGCATTTGATAAATTGAAAGTCTTCATTTCCTTATTTAAAATGGAGTCGTCTATCTGTAATTCTGCAATAAGATTTGTGGTTTCGAGACAATTCAAACAATCTCCTAATCAAAATAGTTATTTATTCATAATTATAGCACCAGTTTGCAGAATATAAAATATTTATGGACAATTAGTTTGCTTTTGAGATTCAGGTTCACAAATTCCAAAAAATGTGTATAATAACAAAAGTTGGCAGAGTGTAGTACGGTTGGTAGTGCGCTAGGCTGGGGCGCCGCCCAGAGGGCTCTGCTCGGCGGGGTCCAGAGTTTTTCTACATTTTTATTTTAATCGGGGAGTAGCACAGTTGGTAGTGCGCATGGCTGGGGGTCATGAGGTCGCCCGTTCAAGTCGGGTCTCCCCGACCAAAAGTATTCTCATCATAGTGTAGTGGGAATACTTTTGGATAAGTCAAAATTTGTCTTGCGTTTTTCTCTGGAGAAAACTTGCTTTCCCAAAATCCGCCTGCTATTATGAGCTAAGTTTTCCAGCAATTAAGATCGAATATGATTAATTCAGAAAGGAATAAATTATGAAAACATCAATGCAAGTGATTATTACTCTGGTAGTGATTGCAGTAATCGGTTTCGGTATTTACGAAATCAGCAAGAAAAACAGTACAGCGACCAATACTAATACGGCAAGTCAGGGTACGTCGGATACTTCTGCTCCCGTGATGATTACTGACCCGGCGCAGAAAAGCATTTTGCAGCCAAAATCTGATGATCTTGTCAATGGGATTTCAACTGCCGCAGTTACCTTGGTTGAATACTCTGATTTTCAATGTCCATATTGCGTTCGTTTTGGTCAAACGATGGAGCAGATTATGGCAAATTATCCTGGCCAGGTGAAATGGATTTATCGTCATTATCCACTTTCCTTTCATCAGAATGCACTGGGTGCGGCAAAGGCGGCCGAAGCTGCGAATCGTCAGGGAAAATTTGTTGAATTTAGTGAAAAACTTCTGGCTAATTCGCAGTCCGATGGGGCAGGTATCGCGGCAACTGATTTGCAAAAATATGCTACGGATTTGGGCTTGAACATCGATCAATTTAACAAGGACATTGCTGACCAGGCAATTGTTGATAAAATTAATGCCAATCAGAAATCTGGTGACGATCTGAAAATCGAAGGTACTCCGGCTTCATACATTATCGACACTAAGGGTAATATTGAAGCTCTCTCTGGCGCGCTTCCGTATGATGAACTGAAGGCCAAGATTGACGCAGCTCTGAAGAATTAACATCTACCGCATTGAATAATTTCCTAGCCTCGACAGGTTGGGAAATTTTCTTTATACTTGAATAAGGATTTAATAGAGGAGCAAAATGAAGACAAAAATTATTGCAACAATCGGGCCAGCGAGCGACAATGACAAGACAATGAAAGAGTTGGTTGAGGCAGGGGCCAGCGTATTTCGGCTAAATACAAAATATGGCTCAAAGGAGCAGTATATGAGAGTCGTAGAATTTTGCCAAAAGAATGATGTCAAATCTCTCTTTGATGTCAAGTTCATGGAAATTTTGGAATGGCTAAAAACTATTGAGTTCGACTATTTTGCACTTTCATTCGCTACCAGCAGAGCACAGGTAGAGAAGATTAGATCATATTTTGCACCAAGGAAACTAAAGGTGATTGCCAAGATAGAAAGTGATGAGGGAATTGAACATTTGGACGAATTGATCGAATGCTGTGAGGGAATAATGGTGGCCAGGGGAGATTTGGGTCGCAATATTCCTTTCGAAAAAGTCCCTATCGAACAAAAAATTATTATTCATAAATGTAATGAAGCAGGGAAGCTGGTAGTGACGGCAACGGAAATGCTCTTGTCGATGACTGACTCGAAGATTCCCGAGAGAGCAGAGTCAAGTGATGTCGCGAACGCCATTCTGGACGGTTCAGATTATCTCATGCTTTCGGAGGAGACGGCGATTGGTAAATACCCAGTGCTAGCGGTTGAAACGATGATGAAGGTAATAAAGGAAACAGAAAAAGACCAAAATATGCTCGAGAAAAGTCTGGAAGAGTAAATTCATACATAATCATACTATTTCTTGATAAAAAATTGTCCCGACGAGATGTCGGGACGTGGGTGGGAGCTAAGTTTAAACATAAGCAGGTAACCTGTCGGGTTGACGAGCTGTGTTTTCTGATTCTTCGATAAGCTGAAAGAGTGAGACATTTGCCTGATATAAGCAGCGGCAGCCACGGCTTGGGGAATCGAATCTGCCGTACTAATGCCGACAGTTTGGTATCGGCCCTTGCGAGTGCTGGCGGTAACCATAGCCTGGTATCCGCCGTCGACTCGTTCGATCTTGGTGAAAAGCCGGCATTTGGGCCAGCGCGGGCGGTTTTGGGTCCGCCAACTCTCGAAAGTTCCTTTGATAGCACGCTCGGTCGCGTGGACGGGGTTGCCCTCAGAAACATAGCCGTGATTTTTGCCAATTTCCCGCATTCGGGCGCTGGCTTTGATCAAGCTACGTTTTTGCGGCAGCGGACTGAATTCGAAGCTAAATCCAGCGAAAACAAGCATCGGAAACTCCTTTGGAACGGTACAAAAAAACTCACCGATTATCAGGTGAGATTGTGCAATGTTTGGATCTGCAAAAAACTCACCTAGGGTGTGAGCAATAGATTGAGCACTAAATTTGCGTTTGATCTAAACATTAGCAATACTCTACGCCTCAAACTTCGATCTGTCAATAATGCCCTCTTAAATTCCATTTCGAACCGTTACACTTAAAAAGACACCCCAACCCGTTTCCTTGTAATATGGTAGTACCAGCTAACATATAGAAGGAGGGATTAGAATGTCTTACGCTCATCTTACCAGAGATGACAGGGTTAGTTTAA
>JAPLVL010000012.1 GCA_026397135.1 Candidatus Berkelbacteria bacterium | reverse complement strand
CTTCGTCGCCCACCAGGACGTGAAGCTTATCCTGGAGATGTTTTCTATCTTCATTCCCGTCTTCTTGAGCGTGCCTGCCGACTCAACAAGGATTTTGGCGGCGGATCTATGACTGCCTTGCCGATTATTGAGACTCAAGCCGGAGATGTCTCTGCTTACATCCCGACAAATGTAATTTCAATTACAGACGGCCAGATCTTCCTTGAATCCGATCTCTTCTATCAAGGTATTCGCCCAGCCCTAAATATTGGAATTTCTGTTTCCCGTGTTGGTGGTGCCGCTCAAATCAAAGCTATGAAAAAGGTTGCCGGCCGCCTCAAATTGGAGATGGCGCAATATCGTGAACTAGCTGCTTTTGCTCAATTCTCCTCTGATCTTGACCCAGAAACCAAGAAAACAATCGAGCGTGGCAAACGCGTAACCGAACTTCTGAAACAGCCACAATATACCCCTATGCCAGTAGAGGAACAGGTTATCTCTCTCTATGCAGCTATCAACGGTTATCTCGACAGTTACGAAGTAAGTGAAATCAAGGCAATTGAGTCTTCAGTTCTCTCCAAGGCCAAAACCGCGATCAAAGAGGTTATGAAGAATATCAAAGACACTGGCCTACTCGACGAAAAAGATGAGGAACGCCTCAAGGACTTCCTGGCCAAGAACACAAAGAAAGTTTCAGAAGCAATCAAAGAAGAAGAAATCAAAAAATAAGCAGCTTAAGCCACGCAAGTGACTTAGAAATGGTATTATGGCAAGCACACAAGAGTTCCGACGCCGAATCAAATCGGTCAACAATACAAAACAGATTACCAAAGCGATGCAGATGATTGCTTCTATCAAGATGCAAAAATCAGTCAAAGCGGCCAGCCAGGCTCGAGCCTATATCCAAAACGCTTGGAATATGCTCTCTCGTTTGGCACACCAAGCTCTACCTGAGAACCATCCGCTGATCACTCCGCGACCAATCAAGAAAGTAGCCATCGTCCTAGTCACCTCCGATCGTGGTCTTTGCGGTTCCTATAACTCTGAAGTTCTGAAGCGATTTTCGGGCTATGTCAAAGGCATCAACTCGGAAGAAAATTCCGTATTTGACAATATTGTCTCCTCCGTCATTGGGCTGGAAAACAAACCTGGCAAAATCGAAGTTGATGTGATTGCCGTCGGGAAGAAGGGTGCTGAATTCGTCAAGCGCTACAAAGCCGGCAATCTCTTGGCCGAATTCACCGCCATCGAGAGCAATGCCGCTGTAGAGGAAATTTTGCCAATCGCCAAGATGAGTATCGGGGAGTTTATTGATGGAAACTACGATCAAGTTACTCTGATTTACTCTCACTATATTTCCTCATTGAAGCAAATTCCGATCGTGAAGCAACTTTTGCCAATTATAGATGAACACATCGATAATCCGGAGATTTGGACAGAGCAAAATTCAACCGATGCTGAGTTCAAATTTGAGCCATCCAGCACCGCTGTTATCGAAGGAATCTTGAAACAGGTCTTGCAAGCCCAGATTTTCGGCGCCATCTATGAAGCCAACGCCTCAATGTATTCATCCCAAATGGTCGCAATGCAAAGTGCGACAGACAATGCTGAGGAATTGGTTGATGAGTTGAAATTGCTGTACAATTCAGTGCGCCAAGATGGAATTACTCGTGAAATCGCCGAAATCAGCGGCGCCGCCGATGCTATGAAATAGACTGTTAACCCAATATCGAATAAAAGCGAACAAACGAAAATAGAAATTAGCTTTTTCGCTCCAATTCGACATTAGGTTACGGAAGCACATTTACAAAAAAATTAGGACCCGCACAGCTGTACGAGTCCAAGGAGACAGTCAAAACAAATTTTAGATTTTGCCGAACAGAAACAGTATTCCATATTCAGCACCCATCACGACAGCAATCAGGAAGAACCGGATCAAAGCTCTGTGACGCGACTCTGACTCCTCAAAGGTTGGTGTGATACGACGACCTTCAGCACCTGGCAGGGACATATTTTCGAGCCACATAGTAATCATCACCCAAACCATAAAAGCAATTACATCAGAGAGCAATACTGCCAATGGTATATGGTTGTTCATGATTCCGAGCAGGACAAGCGCCACTAATATGGCGACAAAAACAACATTATTCCCTAGGTACTCCTTGACGCGTTCCATAGTTCGTCCCCCTTCACACCACCGTTTTAGCACAATATTAACAATATCACAACAAAATGTCGTCATCCTGAGCCTAAGCGAAGGATCTAACAAAATGTCATTTCGACCCATTGAGAACCTGCCGCAGGGCGGATGAATCAAGGCGAGAAATCCCATCGTACATGTAAAATTCTTCACTAGCCGTTCAGAATGACAAAATAAATAAATTCGGAGATAAAAATGTCAAACGAAGCAAAGTCCGCCTCTGGCGGAAACAAAGGAAAAATCACCCAAATCATCGGTGCCGTTATTGATGCACGGTTTACTGACAAATTACCAGAAATTTACGAAGCCATCGAAGCCAAACTCGACGGTAAACGCCTAGTCTTTGAGGTCCAACAACATCTCGACGACACGACTGTCCGAGCGGTTGCCATGTCTTCAACCGACGGCCTTCAGCGTGGCATCGAATTAATCGCTACTGGCAAGCCAATCTCCGTACCGGTTGGCAAAACTTCACTCGGCCGCATGTTTAGCGTCATTGGGGAAGCAATTGATGGAAAACCAGAACCAAAAGCAGAAAAGTACTACCCGATTCATCGTGAAGCACCTAGTTTTGATGAGCAAAACACCAAGACTGAGATTTTCGAAACCGGTATCAAAGTTATCGATCTGATCGCTCCAATCACCAAAGGTGGCAAAGTCGGTCTCTTTGGTGGTGCCGGCGTCGGCAAGACCGTCTTGATTACCGAGCTAATTCGCAATATTGCCTCCGAGCACTCTGGACTCTCTGTTTTTGCCGGTGTCGGCGAGAGAACTCGTGAAGGTAACGACCTCTACAACGAGATGAAGGACTCAGGAGTTCTAGAAAAGACTGCTCTGGTCTTCGGTCAGATGAACGAACCGCCCGGAGCTCGTATGCGTGTCGCTCTTACAGGACTCGCTCAAGCTGAGTACTTCCGCGACGAGGGCAAAGATGTCCTTCTCTTCATTGATAATATTTTCCGCTTCACCCAAGCCGGCTCTGAAGTCTCGACCCTTTTAGGCCGAATGCCGTCAGCCGTGGGCTATCAGCCAACCTTGGCCGAGGAAATGGGAAATCTCCAAGAGAGAATTACTTCGACCAAGAAAGGATCAATCACCTCCGTCCAGGCTGTTTATGTTCCTGCTGATGACTTGACTGACCCGGCTCCAGCCACCACCTTCGCCCATCTTGACTCGACCATCGTTCTTGACCGTTCTCTCTCTGAGCTTGGCATCTACCCTGCCGTTGATCCGCTTTCATCTTCATCCAACATTCTTGATCCAAATGTCGTCGGCGAAGAGCATTATTTCGTCGCTCGTGAGGTTCAGAGAATTTTGCAAAGATACAAGGATTTGCAAGATATTATTGCTATTCTTGGTATGGAAGAATTGTCCGATGATGACAAATTGATTGTCTCTCGTGCTCGCAAAATTCAGAGGTTTCTCTCCCAGCCTTTCCATGTTGCCGAAGTTTTCTCAGGCATTCCAGGTGTTTACGTTCCACTCAAGGAAACAATCAAAGGATTCAAGGAAATCCTTGAGGGCAAACACGACAGCAAGGCCGAGACCGAATTCTATATGAAAGGCTCAATCGACCAGCTCGGCAAGAAATAAAGGATTATAATGCCAACAAATTTTACACTAAAATTGATAGCACCTGACGGGATTAAATACGAAGAAACCGCCTCCGAAATTCACCTCCCGACCAGAGACGGTGATATCACTGTCTTGCCGGGGCATATGCCGCTGATTACTCTTCTTCGTCCCGGCGAAATTATTATCAAGGACGGATCGAAGACAAAGGAGCTTGCAACCGAGGGTGGCGTTGTAGAAATCACTCAAACAGAAGTGAAAGTTCTGGCTGATACAGCCGAGGAAGCAGGGTCTTTGGACGAACTCAAGATTACCGAAGCCAAGAAAACGGCTGAACATCGCTTAGCTCAAGCCAAGGATGAGGTTGAAATCGCCGACGCGACAGCAATGCTGGAAAAACAGCTGGCAAAACTAAGTTTCCTCTCGAAGCGCAAACACAAATACCGCAACTAGATCATTTGCTTGAATACGGAAACAGGTCAGTCATCTCCCCTGAATAGTAAAATTCATAGGCGAGCGAACCAAAAGTATATTTAGTACCATTGATTTCGATATCAGATCCGCCAACCTCCGGGTTGGCTTTTGGGTTTGAATGGTCAAAGCCAAGATTATAGAGGGTTGCCAAGATTTCGGGACGATCCCCGATCAGAAAGCCTGATTTCTTCCATTGACTGTCATATTGATTAAGATAAAGTCCTGCGTAGAGATATGAGTAATAATGGTCCTTTTCATTTGCCAACCGGTTATAACGTTCATCGTTAATATTATCCGATTGGAAATCGAGGAGGTTCTCATATTTTGAACCCAGATAATAAGCAGAATTTTTATCTTTCAGATTACTTTCGATTTGTATCGCCGTCTTTTCCTTGATATTCATAACTCCCCAAGCCATTTTGTTGGCGCTGCCCAATATTTGGAATGGTTTAAAAAATTTCTCATAATATTCCCTCTCAGTATGAAAGAGACGAAGTTGTTCAACCACGAGTGGTGTCGCCAACATCCGCGGATCAATCCCCGACTCCGCAGCTGCTTTTTTAATAATCGGCTGATCCTTCTTGACCGCATTCTTGATCGTCGCCCACTCTTCGTCACTTGCCCAGGGAAACAACTGACTACTCTGATTTACAGTTAGACTTGTCGAGGCGCCTGCTACAATACCAGAATTTGAAGGGTTGTCACATTTCGCCGAACTCTCGACAAATTTGGGGTCATTATTTAACCGCAGAGATGCCGCCAGAACCATTTTTGTCAGTAGCTCGATGGATTTACTTGTTTGATAATTATTAGTGATTGTAATGGCATTTTGAGACGAAAACTGGCTGATAACCCGATTTTTGCAGAGCTCATCTGCTTCCAACTGCAAGTCTTTGTTTTGGATCTGGCCACTATCCAAAATCACATCATCACTGATTCGACTTGCTCCTTTCATATCCGCCAAGGTGGCTGCCATCTGGTTGTAAATATTGCTATTTTGATCAATACTTCCCTCGACATCAGTCCAGCCACAGCGAACAGCAAAGTAGACCCCAGCATAAAAGAGAATGACGGCGAGAGAACTATATCCGATGAAATAGAGCAAAAATGAAATTATCTTTTTCATTCCCTCATCTTACACAAAGGCTAGTTCGCTTAGCAAACGATATTTCGGGACCCCGCAAATCCGTTGACTGGCAAAGAAAAAACAAATCATTTCCCACAAAAAAAGGGCACTTTCAGATCGTGAAAATGCCCAGACCTTATAATTTTTCGAGGAAACCTCGACCATTGATATATTCAAGGGTCATTTGCGCTTCCTCTCTCACCAACGGATCAGGATCATGAAGCATCGTATTCCGAAGATTTTCGACTATCTGCGGAGTACTCCCGATTTGACCGAGAGCGAATAGACTCGAGGATCCAAATCAGAAAGTAGCTCGGAGAGTTTGCTCCAGGCAGTCCAATACGGACAAACGCCGAGGAAAAATGCTGCCGATATTTTGGTCGCGCTATCCGCCGAGCTCAGAGCTTCGAGCAAGATAATCCCGGCTCCATAGACTTTGCGCTCGTCACCAAATATTTTAAAAACGGATAGCCAGGGTGAATTGAGCCTTTCGGCTTCACGGATCGCCTCTGGCACGATTCTTTCCATAATTTCCATGTTCATGAGAGTCACCCCCTCTTGCTCGCTTCCTTTTTATAACACCAGTTTCATAATTTGTCAATATTTTTTGCCCACGAAAAAACTCCTCATGGAGGAGTTTTTTCACAAACTTTATGCAATTTCTTTTTGGGCTTCGTCTTTGACTTTTTGATATCGCTGAAGTCTATCCCGAATTGCCTCCAATGCCGATTTCGCCTCAAGCAAGTCCCTCTGATATTCCTCGATGAAATTCTCCGATGTTTGTATATCTCTCGCATATTCAGGAATCTTCTTCGAGATATCTTGCAACTTCGCTTGGGCATGCTTGGCGATATCTTCCAACGACATTCCGGCATTGTTTTCTGGTCTCAGATTCGGCGTCAACATTTGCTCGTATTCACGCCTGGCTTGCCGAAGCATAGTCTTGGCGATCTCGACATTCTCCTCATTTGACTGAATCTGCTGCTCTATGGTAGCCATTTCCTTGCCGAGATTGACACTATTTGCCTCCACATTCTCCAATATCTTCTTGTATGCCGCAATCGTCTCTGGCAGAGAATATTCAGCAATCTGCTTTTCGGGATTAAGTTCGGTCGGCGTTTCCGGCTCGAGTCTTGCTGGCTCGGGACTTGGCATTGTCACGGGAGTCGTTCTCTCGAAACGGTTAGCCGCTTGAACAAATGGCGAGGCAGCGCGCTGGTCCCAGAGTTTGTCTCTCTCAGCCATCAAAGCCGCCTGCCGAGCCGAAAGCTTCGTTGTCGTACTGTCAACATCACTATCGTCTGTTTGTTGTCGCCAATCAGAACCGGATTGATTTAGCCGTCGATCATTTTCCATCAGGCTTCTATCAATTCCAGCCAATTCATTATTGATTTCCTTGATTCTACCCTCCCGTTCCTCCGAGCTCAAAGTCGCAGTGTCGCTATCAACATCAATACCAACACTCCCATTATCCGAGATCATATTTCCCTCCCACATTTATCGAATATTCTCATTTATATAATAATGCTTTCCCGATTTTTTCGCAATTACCCCGAACTAGTGACTCAGAAAAATTCGGACAAAACGCTCAATTTCTTCAGGCCTCGAGAGCCAATTAACCTCCGGGAAACGCCGAAGCCAAGTCAACTGCCTCCGAGCAAATTGATGAATCTTGAATTTGAGCTGTTGACTCATCTGACCAAATTTGAAATCATCCTTTTTCTGATATTCGCCTAATTCATTATTCTTTGTTCCTAGTTCAATTAAGAAACTAGTGATCTCCCGATATTCCAGTCCCAATCCCAAAAGCCAGAGGGGATCTACTCCGGAATGAATCAAACCAATCACTTCCTCCAGCATCCCTTGTTCAAACCTCTCGTCAACCCGCCGATCAATTCGCTCAAAGAGTTCCTGTCTAGGCAAATCAATTGCGATCTGCAAAACTTCAAAATCAGGCATAACTTTTGTCTGGACTAGCCCTTCTTGCGCCAATTCAATCGCACGGATCAGCCGATGAGCATTTTTGTGATCAACTTTTTCGTATTTCTCCGGATCAACCCCAAGGAGAATCTTGTTCAATTGCTCAACCGGCAAATAGTTTAATTGCTCCCTGCTTAGTTTGTCATCTCGAGCGAAACAAAGTGAAGTGGAAAGATCTTGTGATATTTTTTGATTGCAAGATTTCTCCACCTTTGTTTCACAAGGAGTCGAAATGACAGATCGAATTGCTTTTAGTTCAAACCCTTCCACAATTCCCTGAACATAAAGCCCTGTACCGCCAACGATGATTGGAACCTTGCCACGCGAAAAAATATCTTCGATCGCCGCTCTCGCCAGGGGTAGATAATCAAAAAGCGTCATCTTCTCACCTGGATCTACAATGTCGATTAGATGATATTTAACTTCGCCATACTCCTTGAGATCTTTTCCGGAACCAATGTTTAATCTTCGATAAACTTGGCGAGAATCAGCTGAAATGATTTCGCCGTTGAACTTGCGAGCCAGATCGACACCAATTCCAGTTTTTCCCGAGGCGGTCGGTCCGACAATAGCAATGATTTTTCGTTTATTTTCGTTCATTCGAAGCCTATTATACCAAAATTCTTCTCACGAATCTATCTGCTCATAGTTTAACACCTAATTCCTACTAATTATTTTCAAATATAACTTACTCACCTGCTTACTTGTTTACCCCGCCCGAGTTCAAGGCGAGGCGAGCTTGTACACTATTGAATGCTTATCGCTTAATGTTTACTGCTTAATCCTTGCTTCCTGAATTTTTCTTATATATTATATTTTTATGAACAAAATAATCAAACCAATTTTACTAATCACTAAAAACACATTCAAAGAGGCCATCCGAGACAAAATACTCTACGGAATTTTGGTCTTCGCCATCCTTTTCCTCCTCTCAACCCAGCTCTTTGCTTCGATTTCGCTCGGCGAAAACATCAAGGTAGTCAAGGACCTGGGACTAGCCGGAATATATATTTTCAGTTTGATTATTACGATTTTTCTCGGCAGCCAAATTATTCACAGAGAAATTGAGAACAAAACACTCCGCCTTTTGCTCTCAAAACCAATTTCAATCGGGCAATTTGTCATCGGCAAATTCCTTGGCCTTTTCCTCAGCATTTCAGCCAATGTTGCTATCATGACACTAATCTATCTCACTCTGGTCAAATTAAGTGGCGGCGGTTTTGATTTCATCTCACTCTGGTCGATTTTACTGCTTCTTTTCGAGCTTGCAATTCTGATTGCCCTCACGATTCTGTTTTCAACTTTCACTACCCCACTGGCCGGCACGCTCTATTCTATTATCGTACTCTACATCGGCCACTCACTCGAGATGCTGAAGCAAGCAACACAAGTTTCCTCCGCTTTGATCAAATGGCTGGCTGATTTGGCCTACTATCTCCTGCCCAATCTCGAAAAATTTAATATCAGAAATCTGGTTGTCTACGATTTCAAGCCAGGAAGTGGTACCATCATTTATCCAGTGCTCTATAGTATTCTCTATACAGGGCTGCTCCTCTACCTTTCCGGTCTCAGTCTAAAGAAACGTGACCTATAATCATGCGGCAAATTTATCTTTCAATCTGTTTCTTGCTTCTGATCGCCGGAATTGTCGGACTGCAATTCCAATTTGACCAGGACAAAAAGACTGCGATCTACCCTGAGCCATTTATCGTTTCTGCCCCCGTCGTAAAAGCCGCCGATCTCGGACTCGACAATGCCTCTGCCGATCTTTTCTGGCTACTGGGAATTCAGTATTTTGGCAGTGGAACTTCCAAGACAAACGAAAAACTCGCCAGCTACCTCAATCTCGCGACCGATTTGGACCCCAAATTCGCCTACCCCTACGCCTTTGGCGCCCTGCTTTTGCCCTCAATCGGTCAGACTGACCAAGGCGTGTCCCTGGCACTCAAGGGGATCAGGAGAAATGTCCCCGACTATCGGATTCCCTACTATTTGGCCGCCACTTACCATATCAACTTGAGCGACACCAAGTCGGCCGCTTTTTATTTTGATCTCGCAGCTCGCACACCCGGAGCTCCACCAAATATTCAGAAAGTCGCCGCCAATTATGGCGCCAGACCCGATCTCCGTTCACAGACCAAAGACATCTGGCAAGGAATTTACGACACCACCAGCGATGAAGTAGTGAAGGAAATGGCCGCAAAATATTTGAACCATTTCGATCTTCTGGACGCCCTCGAAAATTTATCCAAACTATACAAAGAGAAAAACGGACACTATCCGACTGATGTAAATCAGCTTGTGGCAGAAAAAATCTTGCCAAATGCGCCGATCGACCCCTTCGGCTTTCAATTCAAATTCAACCAAGAAAACGGACGGGCAGAAATAAAATAGTTTTGGTATAATTAAAATCACGGAGACCAAACTTCAGATTGTTGGGGTAAAACTCAATTGTGTAACCTGTTAGTTCTGTATAATGTAAAAACAAAATAAATTATGAGGGAAAAATGAATTTTGAATCAGATATGGGTCTCGGTATAGAAACAGTGCCAGCTCGACCAGAGGCAGAAGAGCCCAGTGAGCTTGCTCCAACAATCGAAAATGTCACCTCTGCCCTCGACAATGAAATTATTACCCCTCTACTTGAAATCATGAGCCGAGAGCGGAATCAACGCAACTTTGATTTTGATGACTTGAATAATCTTTTCGCCAAATTCAAAGAGAAATTCTTAAATCTCTCAAACTACGACCAAAATGATCCTCGAGTCGCTGCTATCGGCCTGTATGTTCGCTGCATCGAATCAATCCCCGATATTTTGAGATTGATAATTCTGATTCCACGCTACTTTGACGACATGAGCGAAGATTACAACAAGACCAAAGACACCGAGCAAAGAGACACTGATATTGAGAAAATTCACGAGGCAACCAGTCTTGCCGCTGCCAGTCAGATCAGAATCGCTCAGATGCTCGGTAATACGACTATCTTGAATACTTCTGCAAATAACATTGTAAGTCCCCTCGCCGGAAGATTTTGGAACACTGTTTACAACGCCGCCACCGCTCTTTCGAATACCGAAATGCGAGAAACATGGCTCCGCAGCGAAGTAAATTCATATCGAAAAGGAGTAATCGGACTCCGTGTTGCAATAAATTTCTTCCGCCTTATCAAAATCCCTAGCTTCTACCCGCTGATCGAAAACGACCATGTCATTTTGGGTCAAGCTTATCAGGATGCTGTCATGGGGATCGACCTCTGGGCCAAGAACGACAAGGATCAGCTCGTCGCAATTCAGCTCAAAACGGCATGGCATCACTCTGACCGTGGTCAAATCAAAGCCGAACAGCCATACGGCTTCAATTTGACTGAAATAAATGACGAAACAATCTTCAGTTTCCCCATAAACGAACGCAACAAGCTGCAGAGAACCGCGCGAACACTCGAAAAAATGAGCAAGGATACAGGCGTCAAAATCCCATTTATCTATTTGACCCTCGATCTCGACCACACACCGCCATCGTCAATAAATTTGAGAACAGGGAAAATCATCGGCGATCCCTTTGCTCTCGACAAAGAACAACAAGTATTCAAATATTTCAAGAGGAGTGACCAAAATGAAATCAGCAACCAAAGTTCTAACACCAGCACACCAAGATTCAAAATTGTCCAAAGAGGCTCCGAGAGAGAAACTAGCCAAGTTTAGCCAGCTCTTCTTCGTTGCGCTGATCGCTTTTGTTTTTTGTATTCCCTCCTTTTCAAAGGCCAGGGATGTCAATAATATCACTGACTGGTACATCAAAGATTTCGAAGAAAATATTATTGTAAATGACGATACCAGTCTTCTCGTCACGGAAAAGATAGTTGCTGATTGCGGTAATTTGCCGGACAAACATGGCATTTACAGAGATATTCCGACTAGCTACAAGCTTGACGACGGCAGCCAAATCGACACACCGATAATAAATATCAACATTACGAATGAAAACGGTCGTAAGATTAATTACGAACAAGATTACACTGATAATTACACCGAACTGAAAATCGGTGACGCCGATGTAACTGTCAAAGGGGTAAACACTTACATTATCTCTTACAAAGTTCGCAAAAACGCCGTCAGACTATCCAATACTAACTATGACGAATTTTATTGGAATCTGCTTGGCAATAAATGGAAATTGGAAATTGACAATTTTAGCGGAAGAATTACTTTCCCTGCCAGCGTCAATCAAAATAATGCGGAAATAAGTTATTACACCGGCATCGAAGGAAGCAAGGACAGATCTCTGGCAAATTACAACTGGGAATCAGGAAATATCCTGAACTTCACTTCCACTGGAACATTTAAGGCAGGTGAGGGTGTTACTGTCTCTGTCACAACTCCAAAAGGAATTTTTCACCAAGCTCCACTCACTTGGCAGGAAAAAACTGACACACCCCTGGGCTCCGCTCTATTTATTCTTTTGCCGCTTGCCGCCATAATGCTCTGGATTTTCTTCGGACGAGACTCCAAACCATGGAAACCAATTGTAGCAGAATATGAACCGCCAATAGGACTTCTCCCAATTGAACTCGGATCATTTTGGCGAAATGGCAGAATCAAAGGAGATGATCTCTCCGCGGAGATTATTAAACTAGCCGTTGACGGTGTAATCACAATTCATGAAATTCCCAAAAAAGGAATTTTCAGCAGTAAGGATTTCGAGCTTACTCTGAATTCTGACAAAACCGACACTACAAAGAGCATTGATAGACAAATAGCTGACTCTCTTTTCAAAGGCAACAATACAGTCAAACTTTCGGATTTGGCAAACGACTTCTTCGTTTCCTTCCGATCAATCCAGTCCTCTACCAAGAACAATTTAATCACCAAAAATCTGCTCGACAAATCAGGATTCAAATGGCAAGTCGGATTTGTTATTATTTCGGTTCTACTGATTGTTCTCAGCTTTTTTGGAGCAGTTTCAAATGAAATGTATGTCACATTTTTTGCTCTTTTGATTGGCGGATTAATTTTTCTCATTTTGTCTTTTCTGATGCCGAGAAGAACGAAGGAAGGCGCAGAGATCTATTTGCAGGCCAAAGGTTTTCGTCTCTATATGGACAAAGCAGAGAAATATCGCCAGCAGTTCAACGACAAAGAAAATATTTTTGAAAAGCTTCTTCCCTATGCTATGGTATTTGGTTTAACCAAAGTTTGGATAAATAATATGAAAAAGATTTACGGCGACGATTATTTCAGTAGCTATCATCCGATTTGGTACTACGGCTCAATCGCCAATTTTGACGCCGATTCATTCGCTTCATCAATCAGCAGTATTTCCAGTGGTATCTCATCATCGTCCGGCGCTAGTGGAGGCGGTTTTTCTGGCGGGGGCGGAGGAGGCGGTGGTGGTGGGGGCTGGTAGACATTGATATGCAGTTATTAGTTATTAGTATTTAGTTGCAAGAAATAGTATGAGTGAATTTATGACTCCGGATGATCCAGCCATTGCAAAAAAATTGATCAAACAAACATTTGGGCTCTAAGCCTTGAAATTTTCCTCTTTTTGCAGTATTTATGAAGTATACCCAACTTGGGAGGATCTTCATGAAACTGCTTTCCCCTTGGGTCACATTCAACTCAACTATGGTTGGGGTTGTGGTTTTTGGGCGGTTTTGCGGTGAAAATTGCAATTGGCCAACAACTATTCTCTTCACCTTAAGCTATGTGCTCTCAAACGCACTGGCAACCTTTTTGTTGGCTCGACTTATGTTCGAGCGCGATGACAAGGATCGCAAGATTTGTCTCGCCTTTGCTATGTCTATTTATTTCATGATGACATGTCTGATCACGAAATTTACAGACTGGTCTGGCCTGATGATCTGTCAACAGTTCATCGTCCCAGTCACTCTCGGCTTTCTGATACTGTTCGAGAAATGGGCTAACATCCCACCGACAGAAGCAGAACTCCGAGCAGAAGCAAAGGAGGATTTCTGGTACCCACCCGGCAACTAATTGGTTGCCGGGTATTTTTATCCCCTAGACAAGCCTTTGCAATATATTTGTTACATAATTGGATTGTCAAACGCTGCTAACTATTTTTTCACAGTGCGATTTCCTGTATAATGAAATCAGATTATTTAACCAAGGAACCAAATGCTCGAAACAACACTTCAAAAGTTAGGACTATCCGACAAGGAATCAAAGGTATATTTGGCCGCACTCCAGCTTGGTGCAGCTCCTGTCCAGAAAATCGCCGAAAAAGCCAAGATAAATCGCCCGACTACTTATGTTATCTTGGAAACCTTGTCGAAAAAAGGCCTAGCAACGACGCACGAGCAGGGCAAGAAAACCCTTTTCGCCGCCGAACCGCCTGAGAGATTGACACTGCTTCTGGACAAGATGGAAGCAGAAGTCAAGGAGAAGCAGGCCGAACTACTCGATGCAATGCCAGACCTGAAAGCGATTTTTAATTTTGCCGGCAACAAACCAAGAGTGAAATTTTATGAAGGGCTAGAGGGAATTCGTGCTCTAAATGCCGAAGCCGATGCCATGCTCAAGCCCAATGCTCATTCCTATGCTTTCAACAATCTCGACTTGCTATTTGAAACATTTCCGGACGAACTCTCTTCTGACATCGATATTCGACTCCAAAAGAAAAATTTCGTTCATGTTATCTATACGCGCAAAGACGGCCCCATGCCTGACGCAAACAGCAAGGAAAAGCTCAGAGAGGCTCGCTTCATCCCCCTGGATAAATTTCCTTTTGACGCAACCATCGCTATTAATCCTGGCTACAATGTCAATTTCTATTCCTACACCGGCAATGTTGGCGGGGTCATGATCCAGGACATCGGCATCGCTGATGCGATGAAAAAGATCTGGGATCTTTGTTGGGAAGCCGCCGAAAAATATAACTAAATCGAACCCATTGGAGTACAAGCTTTAGCTTGCG
>JAPLVL010000039.1 GCA_026397135.1 Candidatus Berkelbacteria bacterium | reverse complement strand
GATTTTCCCTCCGAGACAGAATTAGCCAAAACTTCTCGGCCGATCAGGTTGCCTTCTTTTATAAATACTTCAGCCAAATCCTGAGAGTCAGTTGTATAAGAAACAGTTATATGATCTTCGACCTCGAAGCCGCTGTTTTTTCGCAAAGCTTGAATCTGACGAACCAATTCTCTGGCCAAACCTTCTCGTTTTAACTCGGGAGTGATCAAAAGATCGAGAGTTGTCTCCCCCGTTTCTATGGAATTGACAGATTTGACATTAACTTCATCAGCAATGATTTCCTCAAGTTCCTTCGATAACTTTCCAACATAAGTAAGACTTGAGAGAGGCTGTCTAATTTTGACCTTTTGTGCTGCTCGAATCGACAATCCTTCTTCGACAATTTTCTTGGCCTTTGACATTTCGTCCAGAACTTTTTGGTCAAATTGTGCAACCGCTGGATATTCAGCCAGATGAACAGAGAATGGATCAGCGTCTTGTCGCAACTTCTGGTAAATCGCCTCAGCAAACATTGGAGTGAAGGGCGCCAAGAGCTTGGTCAAAGTTTTCAGCACGAAATATAGTGTTTCATAAGCACTTGCTTTGTCGGTATCACTCTCACTCTTCCAGAAACGGCGGCGCGAACGACGAACATACCAGGTTGAGAGCTCGGCCACAAAAGCAATTATCTGGTTGCAGGGTCGGTATGGATCCAGGTCGTCCAAACTTGCAGTAGTTTCGTTGACAAGTTGCTGTAATTTGGCCAAAATCCATTTATCAAGCACATTTCTTTCTGTCTTCTGGCTTTCACCATCTGATTGCTTGGGCTCAAATCCATCGATAGAAGCGTACATCATGAAAAACGAGTAAACATTCCAAAGTGTCATGAAGAGATTGCGTGAAATCGAGAGAACTTCCTTCTCATTATAGAGTTTTGGTTCGCCCGGCTGATTGACCGAATACATGAAATAGCGGATTACATCTGCGCCATATTTATCAAAAGCTTCCCCCGGCAAGACAATATTGCCCTTAGACTTGCTCATTTTCTTGCCATATTGATCGAGAATATGTCCGGTACATATCACACTTTTGTATGAATTATCCCCGTTTATGAGAGTGGAAATTGCCAAAAGAGTATAAAACCAGCCCCTTGTCTGATCGACTGCTTCGCAAATAAAGTCGGCAGGATATTGATTCCTCTGTAACTCCTTGTTTTCAAATGGAAAATGATATTGCGAAAAAGGCATCGTGCCAGAATCAAGCCAGACATCCATAACCTCTGATGTCCGAAGCATCTCGCCACCACATTTACAAGAGAAGGTGATCTCGTCAATAAATGGTTTGTGCGGGTCAAAGGCTTTGCCTTTGCTAGTTAGATAGAAACTGTGAATTTGGTCATGATTAGGTGCTTCCAGATCGAGTGCAAAATATTTTTCAATACTAATGTTGTCGAAAATTCTTCGCAACATTGCATAATTAATTCCATGAGCAACAACCAAGACAGTTTTGCCGGCATATTTTTGATTCAATTGGTGAACAAATTCTTCCATTCTATTTTCGACATCTTGTCTTGATTCGCCACTGACTCCGGTCTTGAAATCATATCTCTGCTTCGGGTCGCTCTTGATTTTCGCGTACTCCAAATAGGTATCGAGGTTTTTTCGCTCAGCGTCAGAAAGATTGTTCCACTCTCCATACCCAATCTCTTTAAGTAAATCATCTTCGATAAGTTCTGTACTGAATTTCTTGTTCAAGATTTCGGCTGTTTGCTTCGCGCGCAGGATTGGCGAAGTTATGATCAAATCTATTGGCTCATTAATTTTTGCTGCCATTTCCTCGGTATCAACTCTGCCTTTTTCGGTCAATGGCCACTTATCGAGACTATCAGAAATAATTCCTTTGACATTTTTCTCACTCTCACCATGACGAACAAAAATAATTTTGGTCAGTTTCTGATTACTTTCTTTGGCAATCGTATCGTAGTTCGAAACAACTTTTTTCTCGCCACAATCCTCGCAAATCCAAACAGGCAGCGGAGTTCCCCAATATCGATCACGAGATAGTGCCCAATCGGCTGCATTTTCAAGCCAATTTCCAAATCGACCGTATTTGATATAGTCAGGATTCCATTTGATCTTGTTGTTATTGGCAGCCAATTGTTGTCGTAACTGGCTCATAGCAATAAACCAAGAATCCCGAGCGAAGTACAAAAGCGGTGAATCACAGCGCCAGCAAAACGGATAATCATGCGCCGTCATTTCTTTTCGAAACAAGATTCCACGCTCCATCAAATCAGCTTTGACGAGTGCGTCAGCATCTTTTACAAATATACCTCTGCCAGCACCGGCTAGCTCTGTCCCCTTCTCATCAACAGTTTTCAAAACTTTGATGCCATTTTGCTGATACCCAAAGAGATAATCGTCTTCACCAAAAGCAGGGGCAATATGGACAATTCCTGTGCCATCAGCATCGGAAACATAATCAGCTGTAATTAATTTATAAATATTCTTGCCACTTTCACTAAAATCAGCACCGTCAGGATAAATTGGCTCATAATCAATATCAGATGTTGAGTAATTTTCGACAACTTCTCGGCCTGTCATACTTTGTATGATCTTCGCATCATCTCCCAAAACCTCAATTCGGTTCTGCGCCAAGATATATTTGAATCCGTCTTTTTCGACTAAAGCATAATCAATATTGGGGCCAAAAGCCAAAGCAGCATTACCAGCCAAGGTCCAAGGTGTAGTAGTCCAAACCAGAAAACAAAGATTGTCCTTTTGAGATTTTATCTTGACATAGACTGATTCTTCTTTGATGTTTTTGTAACCTTGAGCCACTTCGTGAGAAGAAAGCGCTGTGCCACACCGTGGACAATAAGGTACAATTTTGTGCCCCTTGTACAGAAGCCCTTTCTTGTCAATCTCTCCGATAATCCACCAAACTGTCTCGATATATTTGGCGTCATAAGTAATATATGGGTCATTGAGCTCAACCCAATAGGCCATTCGCTCAGTAAGTTTCTCCCACTCGCTCTGGTATCGCCAAACCGATTCGCGACAAAGTTGATTAAATTTCTCAATTGAAGCATTTCTGTCACCCTGAACAATATTTTCAATTTCCCCCTTGCCAGAAATACCAAGCTCCTTCTCTACCTGAAGTTCGACAGGGAGACCATGAGTGTCCCAGCCGGCTTTGCGCTTGACATAATAGCCTTGCATCGTCTTGTAGCGAGCGAAGGCATCTTTGAAGGCCCGAGCAAGGACATGGTGAAGTCCGGGCTGACCATTTGCAGTAGGTGGCCCTTCATAAAAAACAAAATTACCCTTTTTTGCTTCCTTTTTGAGAGTCTTTTCAAATATTTTTTCGCTTTGCCAAAATTTTAAGACTAGCTCCTCTTCCTCTGGCAAATTAAGTCGTGGATCAATCTTCTCAAATTTCATTTTTATCCTCTGTTGAATAATAATTCATACTTTTTCATAAAAAAAGACCTCGAAAAAAACTTCCAAGGCCAACAATCAAGTTTATCAAGTTCATTAGGTTTATCAAGTAAAAAGTTCGGTAACAACTTTATAACTTGCAACTTTATAACTTGCAACTTTCGCGTTGAGGTACCAGCCAATAGTGTACTTAACTTCTGATTCTTACGCTCATCTTGCGGGAAGTTCTATTTGCAATTATTTCAATTGCGTTCTTCTTCCAACCCGACAATTTCTTGTCTACTCCATTGATAGTGGATTTAGGTTTTTACGATTAAGCATCGTTTCTTAATACTGAGAATTTATTAAATTTCGACGGTCTGCCAGCACATGTGGCTCGAGAGCGCCTAGAAATTCAATAAATTCGAAGATATATGAAACGATACTTAATTGATAATAGCAAATTTTGCCATCTGTTACAATGACAATTCGGAAATTTCAACAATCTTGATTCTAGAGTTTGATCCTGATTTTATCTTAATATTTGATTTGGCAACATTAAAATATTCCGACAAAACCTCAATCAAAGACTTGTTTGCTTGTCCCTCGATCGGCTTACTATGTAGCCAAATCTTGAAATTTGAGCCATCAATTTTCTCGATTTTCCCTGTTTTGGCTCCGGGCACAACTTTTACTGTAATAATCATGTTCTAAGCATACCAAAAATGCGGCCTCTTGAGGAGACCGCATTTCTTAAATCTTCACTATCTCAAAAGTCCACCCCACTCAACGGCTGTAAAGCCATTTCGAGCTGGCGCCGAGAAACTCTGAGCCGGCATATTAACCTTCTCTGTCAATCCCGCAAAGTCCAGAAAAACACGGATTGTTGTATTTGGCTTTGGCGAAATTTGTAAAGGTGCCAACTGGTTCATTTGCGCAGTATCAAACCATGTCAGACGAACATATGGAGCGCTTGGCATTTTGGGTAGCCAATATTCCAGGAAGTCTGCCGATTCCTTGCTTGTCAGCCCTTGCGCTGTGAGCTGGCTTTTCAAGGTCGCACTAATTTCATCTTTGGCGACTACTGTACCGGAAGTTATTGTTGGATATACCCCCACTCCTTTGCCCTCCCAATAAAGATATGGATAAGTAACATTGTTCAGAACAATTTGGCCACCCTTTTTCGCCAATACACTCCAACCATTGTTGTAAGCTGGCTCCGATTTGCTGATCGTGGCACCAACCTTGACTGAAACATTGGTATCTTTCTCCGGATAGAGATAGACTACCGGTTTTCCACACTCGCCAAGTGACTGATATTCACTGTTTAGAAAAATTTCATAGTCAGATGCCGAATCCTTCCACAACAACACTGTCGTCTTGGCATCAAATTGAGCGAGGGTGACTGTGCTACTATTATATGAACTGCCATAACCAAAGCCAGTATAAATCGATGAGATGAGCTGATCTTGCGAGGCGACTTTGTAAAGCTTATCCCCAAGCGAAGTAGTTCCGTACTGAGTTGCCCTTGTGGCAACATTGAAATCCTTGGCTATTGATGTCGGCGAGCCGCCACCGCACCCAGGATGAACATTTTTGGTATATTTTGCTGCTAATTTGGTACCGTCTGTCTTTGTTAGTGTCAAAATACCATCATCAGCGATAAAGGTAGTAGGAATTACCACCGGTGAGAGAGTGGAATCGGGACTCTCTAGATAGAGCCACCTTGTCGATATCGCGTTATTGTCCACAGAAGTAGAGATATCTTTGTAAATTGGCCCATAAGCTGTATCGACAACTTTAGAATAGCCTGCATCTAGTTCACTTAGCATATAGGATGGTCCTGTTCCAGACAATTGAAATATATAACCGCCAGTTGCCTGAATCGTCGAAGGGACCGAGAGAGAAGCATAAACAGTTGTGTTATCGACGAAAACAGTTTGATTGTAATTTGCCAAATAAGTTGAATATTCTCCGTATCCTGGATCAGCAGAATTCTTGGCAATCAAATAATATTTATTGTCGGAAGTTTTCTTGAAACGGATAATTGAAATCCCCATAGGACTGTTTGGGGAAACCTCTGCCACAATTATGGTTCCACCAGCCGAGTCCTTACCAACTTCAAAATATTTAACAGTGGCGTCTTCCATTGCCGAAGTGTTAAACAAATTAAGGTCAACTGCTTTGGCCGCACTCCAGGTAATTCCAGCGTCAGTAATAGGGTTGACTGTCACAGTAGTATCATCAGTCGCAGTTGTAGATGAATCAGTTGCAGTATTTGTCGTTGTGTTATCCACAGGATTGCTAATCGTCAAAGTCGCCGTTTTCTTGAACAAAGTTCTAATGTTTGCACGATAGGCATAAACGAGGCCAGCGCTGGCCAGGAGGAAAACCCCTATCAAACTAAAAAGCAACACCCTTTCTCTCTTGCTCATATTCGCCCTCTTACCCATACCCCCAATCTCACCCTTGTCCATATTCTCCTCTCTTAGTTTACTGGCTATTTTTGGATCCCAGCCTGCGCTGGGGCGACAACTATTGGAAAGAAATACCTTATAACTGACTCACCTATTTACTGGTTTACTGATTTACTGATTAACTTGCTTACCTGTTTACTTGTTTACCCCACCCAAGCTCAAGGCGGGGCAAGCTTGCACACTATTGAATACTTACTACTTAATCCTAAATCCTAAATCCTGATCGATTACTACTTACTATTTAATCCTTAATCCTGTCTTCTGACTCCTGTCTTCTGTTTCTATTATATCTCAATTTTGTCAAAACCGTAACCCGTATCAGTAGTAGGCAGGCCAAGATTTTTCCGCAAACTACTAATCAAATCAGTTTTTTCAGCCCCAGTAAGAAGGCTCGGTTTCATATTGACACTCTTGGTCGGAAGCAATGTTAGCGTTAACTTATCACCGTTAAATTCGCCCGCAACGATTAAGCCTCTCTGCGTTTCCTTTGAAAATGTTTGATCAAAGAGAAGATTACCCAGTGAATAAAAAATTGGCTTGCCATTATACAACTCCGCATCCTCGACAACATGAGGATGACCACCAATCACAATATCGGCGCCAGCATTAATCCAGGAATGAGCAAGTTTGGCCTGACTACTATTGTGAATCGCTTCATACTCAGTCCCCCAGTGGGGAATTACCAGCACTTTGGCGCCGGCTGCTTTCTCCGCCTTGATATATGAAGCAATGTCAGTCGTAACTTCGAGTGGTTCAATAGAGATGACAGACAATTTAGCATCGCCACTTTGAAATCTTGCGATAGAGTCAGCATTGAAGACTCCTTCTTTTCCGATAGGGGTAAT
>JAPLVL010000048.1:9943-10463 GCA_026397135.1 Candidatus Berkelbacteria bacterium | reverse complement strand
GGAAGTGGGCTAGGGCTGAGAGAAACAAGAACGATGCAACAAGAGGTCCAAGCTTGATTTCAAACAGCGTCGACATCTTGGGATAAAGTGATTTGGTCAGTACATCGAATTTCAAAAATGATGCGGTTACCGGCACTTTCAAGTTAGTTGAAAGCAAAAGCATAGCGATACCTTGGCCGAAGTGAAGACAGGCCATGAAAATGTTGAACTTGCGTAAACCAAGTAACTTTTTGTCCATTTTCCCTCCATTTAATTATTTTCCAATTGCAAAACGTTTGATTGTGTCCGGCAAACTAAAGTTTGCCCTGTGATGTGTGGATTGATTTGTTAATTGCTTTTCCAGCGTGCAAATATTCCGCAAGGCAGAAGTCTCTTGCTGATTGACTCTTCAATTGTTAACTCTCCGGACTCAAATTGACCGCCAAGGTTTGAGAGAATCGAAGTCAGGGCGTTGTTGTAGCCGATAGCAGAATATCCGGCAGCGTAGCCGTTCAGAAGGAAGAAGAGAGGTTTTTCGCTC
>JAPLVL010000048.1:0-9936 GCA_026397135.1 Candidatus Berkelbacteria bacterium | reverse complement strand
TTCGCTCAGGATTTGTTTGCATTGCGAAAGAAGCGGTAGTAAGTCAGTTTCGATTTTCCAGACTTCGCCCTGGGTGCCTCGTCCGAAGGCGGGCGGGTCGAGAATGATTCCATCATAATGGTTCCCTCTAGTGATTTCTCTAGCTACAAATTTGCGGGCGTCTTCGGGAATCCAGCGCGCAGGTCTGTCAGCAAGCCCTGAGATTTCGGCATTTTGTCGGGCCCAGGTGATCGAAGATCTAGAGCTGTCGATATGGCAAACTTCGGCTCCAGTGGATAGAGCAGCCAATGTTGCGCCTCCGGTATAGCCAAAGAGGTTCAAAACTTTGATTGGGCGGTTTTCTGTTTTTATTAGATTACTGATCCAATCCCAGTTTGGGAGTTGCTCAGGGAAAACGCCGGTGTGTTTGAAGGCGGTTGGCTTGATCGCAAATTTGAGCTTACCAAAAGAAATTTGCCACTCCTCTGGCATCGAGCTGTTCTTGTGCCAGCCCGTTTCGTCTTCTTCTCTGAAGAAAACAGCGTCGGCCTCTTGCCATTTCTTTTCGCTCTGACTCTTGCTCCAAACAGCCTGAGGATCAGGGCGACGCAAAACATAGCGTCCATAGCGTTCGAGCTTCTCGCCGTCGCCGGAATCAAGTAGTTCAAAATCAGTTCCGGGAGGAGTTATCAATATTTTTGTTTCATTCATAAGATCATATTAGCACAAAAAAGTAGTTTTGACATCACCCCAAACAAAAATAGTCTCCACGGGGAGACTATTTTTTCTATAGCATTTATTGTTCCAGGGGGGAGGTCTCGATAGCGCCGTTTGTATCGGTATTATCTACACTTGTATTGGTGTCGATGCCGACATTGGTGTCAGAGTTGGTGATGGTGCTGTTGCTTGAGGTTGAATTAATCATGCCGGTGAAAACTGTGGCCATTGTGACAGCCATGATCATGCTGATCAAAAATGATACTACGATGAGGACGATGCCCCAAATTGTCCAAGCCTTTTGGGTTGCTTTGAATTGTTCGACTGATTCAAATTTGCGGTGTTGCCAGGCCCATTCATTGCCCTTGAGTCCGAGCATAATATACATCACAATGTTTACGAAAGGCAGAAATACGAGCAAGCTGATCCAGACAGAGTGAGCAATTCCCCAAATCCAGCTCAGGAAAAAGGCGCCCCAGTTCCAGCCTCTTAGCTCGTCAGGAAGTGGTCCGTTCATACCGCCTGCTTGACTTCCTGACGCAATAACACCAGTTGGTACTTCTTCGGCAGCCGGCTCAGGAACTTTTTCGGTTTGTAAAGCTTCTTCTTTTGGCATCTCGGGTGTTGCCGCCTCTTCTTCTGATTTTGTCTCTACTGGCGTTTCCGCTGGCACATCTTCCTTTGTCTCCTCTGGCGCTGCTGACTGGTCTTCGCTCTTGGTCTCGTCAGATGATGGCGTAGTATCTTCCACTTTGTTTGTATCTTCGTCCATGTTCCTCCCTCGGATTTTCCGAGATTTAATGATTATTTTTTCTTGTTCTCAATCATATGGTCGAGTGCCCGGTAGGCAATAGTCCAATATGTTGAAAAATAAGCAGTGAGAGCGCCGCTAAGGACGAGAAGACAGCAGACAAGGGCAAACAGAACTATGACAACATAGAAGCCAAGCAAAAGTTTGCTTATGAAATAAAGGCCAAAACCAATGCCACCCAAGATAATAAATAATCCAACCATCCCGAAAAGCATTGCAAGAGTAATGCCCATTGAGACACCTATTTCAATTACCCAGAGAATGAGACTGTTGCCGAGATGATGTCTTAAAATTTTCCAACCCTCTGCAAGGGAAGCGGTGATGCCGAGATCTTTGATAATGAGCGCACGGCTGGCTAACCGGAGGATCAAATATATTGTAAAGGCACAAGCAACAAAGATAAGAAGTGCAAAGAGACCAAGGATGACAGCAATTACGATACCGCCAGCAGAGCTACTGGTAAGAGCGATTGGCAGAATCACGAGAATCGCCAGACCGATCAATACAGCAATCATGATTAAAGCTACGAGCCAGGCTTGGCCGAAAAGTCGCCATGCAAATTTCCGTCCTGCTTTGAAACTTTGGCCGAAAGTTGATGATTTCTTGCTGACCTCGATATCACGGACAGAGAGGACAATGCCTGCTTTGGCGCTGTTTGCAACCCACATGATCAGAATATAGAGGCCGATTCCTAGAAGTATCAATATTGCAAACAATCCAGCGTGGCTAGAGACCCAATTGCTGAAAGAATTGAAAGCAGCCATTCCGTTGTCGCTTGTCGAGGTACCGAGGACTTTGGGTAGATGACTGGTGATCTCTGAAACAGTAGAGGTATCAGTACTTGGAGTCGATGGGGTTGTGCTGGAGCTACTTGGAAAATAGCTGGAAAAACTACTGCCTTGCTCGGCCCAAGCCGCCAAGATTCCGAGTAACCAGAGATATCGATATTTCTTGGTGATTTCCCAAGATCTTTTCAGAATTTGTCCATAGTCCATATTGTCCTCCAATATTAGAGTGAATTATTTATTTGAGACCAAAAGTGACATTGACACTAGCAGTGACTTCGTTTTCACCTGGAGCGATGGAATTGGCGGAGGAGATATTGGTATCTGTGGCAGCGACAGCACCCCAATAAATTGGATTTGACCCACCACTGTTAGAGCCGGTATCGGTAATTGTAATTACTTTGCCGACTTTGCTTTTGCTGGCTTTGGCCAGATCAGTTGCTTTGACTAGTGCGTTTGAAACTGCTGCGTCTCGGGCTTGTGCCTTGAGTGTTTCGAGTTTTTCGTCAGAAAAAGTCAGATTTGGGCCATAAACGCTGGTACTTCCAAGTGCAGTGATAGTGTTGACGATATCTTGACCCTTTGTAATATCTCGGACATTTACTATTATAGTAGCTTGGCCGTTGTAGCCGTTGGTTGTGCTCTCACCGTTCTTGTAGGTAGTGTTTGGGGAGGCGGAAATTTGCTGTGTCTGAATGTCTTTGTCGGCGATACCTTTGTCCTTCACTGCTTTGATAATCGAGTCGGCCTTTGTGGTCGCTTCGGTCTGAGCCTCGTTGGCAGTTGATTTATTGACCAAAACACTGGCAGTGATTCGGGCGACATCCGGAGCAGAACTTACCTTGCCGTCGCCTGAAGTCTCTATTGTTCGGCTATAGGTTTTCCAGGGTTGCCAGAGCGAAACGCCGATTCCGATCAAACTTACGAGGAGAATTATTGCAATAATCTGCCAAAATTTCATTTGGTTCCTTTTTTTACTTGCTTTAATTTTATCATCTGATCCAAAAAATGCAAATAATATATTTCTGAAGCCTTGAAATGATTAATTTATTTTTTCCATTTTTTTCTATAATTTTTCGCAATATATTATTTCCTGGACTTAGTAATGCTGAGATTACAGCTCCGGTATCCACAGACTACTGATATCTTCTAGTTGCGTTGGTGCTAAAATGAAACTAGTCAAAGAGGTGGAATACGGCACTTTTATATCGAACGCTACTATTTCAGGGAGCGGCTTTTTGTGGAAGAAAAAAGGGAGGGTGTGCAATGGTTGCAACAATGCAACGGAAGGCATCTGACCGCTTGACTTGTCAATCGACACATTTCAGACCGAGTTGTGCGAATGGCAAAACTTGCGGGAAAAGCTATTGTCTTTACTCTACCTTGATTTCGAATGATGATAGTGATGGAGTTAGATCATTCCTGTCATCTTCGAAAACGCAAGCTTGTCTGCAATATCGTGGGGAGTATGGACGCACTGGCCTTCATCTGGCTGCGTTTACGGGTTCCTTGAATGCAGCACGCGCGTTACTTGAAAGCGGTATGGATGTAAATATCGGTGATGATTACGGTAATACACCATTGCTGCTGGCTATCTTCGAGTACAATCTTAAGATGGCCGATTTACTTCTTTCGTTCGGTGCTGATATTAATCGGCCGACAAAAGCAGGAAAGACTCCTCTGCATTTCATTGCACTTCGCAATGATTTTGATGGTTTTGAGTTTGTCTCAGGATGGGCTCAGAGCAAGGGTTATCTGGAGGTTAATTCGTTTGATTTGGGTCATGTGGCGCCAGTTGATAATGCAATAGTGATGCATAATTACGAGCTGGCGGCTCAATTCATCAACCATGGGGCGAAGCTTGGCTACCTATCTCGGGCGGCGCAAATGCAAAAGGTGTTCGGGGAGGAGAGAGATGATCTCTTCGATCTGGCCTGGCAGCATACGCCTTTGAAAACATTCCTGGAGGAGCGAAAGCTTGAAGATTTTTCGCTCTTTGCGACTCTCGACTCGATTGGTATTTCAAATCTGGTGGAGGAAGCTGTTGCTTGGGTGCGCTACGCCAGGCAACTTTGTCCACAAGATAATGACTTTGTCGGTCAGGTCAAGAAAATCTTCTTTTGCTTGATCGAAGAGGCCTGTATTGAACGGGAGCAAGCTGTCTAATTCCTGGCTGAAGCAAACTTGCAAACTTGTGCAGTTTCTCCCCCAATGATGCTGGAGAAAATGTACTCGTAATTCTCTCTGTCCCGACTGCATTAGTAGCCGGGACAATTTAAAATCTGTGATTATTGTTTGTTGGAGATGATAATTTGTATATTTCCATCTGCTTGGTTGCCAATTGTTTGTCTCAAGTGGTAGATTGGGGAAGGTCAATCTCTGCAAAGGGGGTGAAGCAATGCAGACCAAACGAAGTTGGCACTTTGTCTTTGCTGTGATTTCGATCCCGGGAAGCAAAAGTGTTTTCTTTCTCAATTCGGGGAAACGAGATGACAAGACGATTCTCAATCCAATCGGTGGGGTAATCCCTTCGGGGTCCTCCAATGACAAAGACTTTTTGCACCGATTTTTTTATCGTGTGTTTCGAGGTCGTGTCTGCCTTCGCTTGATCAAAAAATGTGAGGCTGATGTGCCGGAGTGGCGAAGCGTCATAACCGCTTACAAATTTGAAGCAATAGGTTTGACTCGTCAAGAGTTGCGGCGAATGGCGCCAAAGCTCGTTGACTTTTTGTCTGGTGATACTGTTCTGAGCCAGCAGGCACAGAAAATGATGGAAATTTTGGATTGCTAGGCTTCTTCAACTGGAGAAGCCTCCTTTTTTATAAAAATTAGTCCCGACGGAAGGTCGGGACTGAGAGTAGCAATTTTAGATTTCGATGACCATGTCATCGGCGCAGGCGAAGATATCGCCACCGTACTGTGCAACCTCCCAAGCATATTGCTTAGCGACGGAAACCAGTTCTTCAATTTTGTCGTCTGTTGACATCATGTCATGGTGAGTCAGACCGAGACGAGGGATATTGGCCCTGCTGGCGACATAGACACAGTAACTTGGTGTACCATGACCGAATCCAGCGCAGAGCCGATATTTTTGACTACTGTATTGGCTGTCCATGACAAGCAGGTCAGCGCCTTTCAGATGGCCGAGCATTTCAGCTGGCACATCTTCAGTGTTCTCGTGATCGGTCAAGAAAACGAAGATCTTGCCGGTCGGTCGTTCTTCGAAGCGATAGCTGATGGTTCTCTCGGGGTGGTTGCTCCAAATCATCTTGATGATAAGGCAGTCATTGATATTGTAACTGCCACCATTGATCTGGATTTGGGCCACCGCTTTCTGTTCGGCAATCCGAAGCTTGTCAATGTCAATCAGCCGCATCCCGGCTTCTGGGTGGAAAACAATTACCTTGGTCGAAGGGTTTCGCAGTCCTTCACAGTTGAAGCGATGCCCGACTTTGATGAAATCAACAGGGAAGTAGGGTGACTTCATTCGGTCACGCAACATCGCCTCCGGTCCGATCCCCATTTCGAGCGGACCAATGCAATTGATTTTGACATTCGGGTTGAAGGTGATTGGCGAAAGCGGTAATCCATCAGTATGATCGGGGTGGTAGTGGGTGAAGAGAATAGTAACCTCGGTTACGCCCTCTTTGATTGCATCGAGTCCGAGAGGATAGATGCCCGAGCCGGCATCGATAGAGAGGCAATGGCCCTTGGGCAAACAATCACTCTCAAGGCGAAGGCAAGTCGTTCGTCCGCCGTGTTTGGCGTAAGCCGGTCCGGCGACCGGCAGGGAGCCACGAGTACCATACAGGGTCACTTTCATGGCTGTAACCTCCTTTGGGAGTGTACTTCTTGTCGAAATATTCGACGTAACAAGATAAATATATGCTCAAATGATGCGAATACAAGAGTATTTGTCGAAAATATTGACAACATTCGGGACAAGTAATATAATTCAATAGATAGATCGAAAAGCAAATTTCGAATAATAATAAGAAAACATGAATTAAAATGAGAGACATAATTGAAAATTTGGTTGGATTGGGACTCGAAGAGAGAGAAGCTGAGATTTATTTAAATTTAGTCGAAATTGGACTATCCTCGATTCAGGATATTGCCAAGAAGACAGGGGTCAAGCGGACAACGCTTTACTATATAATTGATCACTTGGTGAAACTGGGGTTTGTGATACCTTCGGTTATCGAGAAAAAAACCTTGTACAAAGCAGAAAACCCTGAAATAGTACTCAAAGGTTATCATGAAAAAATTCAGGGGCTTATTGCTGAACTTCCGAAGCTACAGGATATTTATGACAAAAAGCACAAAGAAAGCGGTCAAGTATCTTTTCTGAATGGGGAAGAGGGCTTCAAGAAAATCTGGCAGATCCTCTTTAGCTCAGGGGCGAAGGAATATATTATTATTACTGATCCGAGAGAAATGCTCGGGTTTGTGCGCAAAAACTACATTACGGGCAAGGTTATTACACAGAAGGTCAAGCTTGGAATCAGGAGTCGGCAACTTCTCAATCACTCTGAGTATGCCAAGGAAGTGGTGGTCAAAGACAGGGAAGAAAATCGTATTTCTAAATTTTTGCCGTATGACAGGCGGATTTTCTTCACAAAAATTATTTTTGGTGACAATGTCGCCTTCATCTCCCCAAATGCAGAGGAAGTCATTCTCCTGATATTCCAAAATCGTGCATTGGCCAGAACGGAAAAAGAGCTTTTCGAGTCGCTCTGGGAAGCTCTGCCGGAGATTGACTATGAGAAGCTAAGAGCTGAGACAGAACGAAAAAACAAAAAAATTTAGTCTAGTCAGATTTATGAAATTCTGGTATTCTCTACAAAAGAGGAGGAAGATGCACAAAAAGCGCAAAATTATTCATTTATCAATTTGGGTTACTGTTCTGGTAGTCTCACTTTCCGTTTATTTTCTGGTACCGAAATACTTTGCCGACGATGTATATCCACTTAAATATACCGACTGGATTGTAGAATATTCGACCAAATACAATGTTTCTCCGTCTCTCGTAGCGGCCGTAATTTTGCAGGAGAGCCGATTTAACCCAAAGGCAGCTTCTGGAGCTGGAGCACAGGGCTTGATGCAGTTCATGCCAGGGACGGCGGCAACTATGGCCAAGGAGACAGGTCACTGGCCCAAATACGATATCTTCGACCCTGAGACCTCAATCGAGTTCGGAGCGGCTCATCTACGAGACTTGCTCAACAAATACAATAACAATGTCGATCAAGCACTAGCTGGCTACAATGCCGGTACAGGCACTGTCGACCGCTGGGTTGGCCTGAATATCTTTGAGCGCATCATCAATAGTAATTCCAATTCAGAGACGGTCAATTATGTGAAAAAAGTCAAACATTACGAAGAGGTTTATCGCACAATGTATGCCACGCAGCTTGGTATGAAGGATATGACCAAGATTGAGCTTCGGGCGACAACAGTAGATCAAACCACAGCACAGGTTCGCGGATTTGTTTGGACCCAACTTTTCAACAGTGTATTTACACTACCCAAAAATTAATATCAGAGCCAGAAACGATGAATTCACAAGATTTACGAGGGAAATTTCTACAATTTTTCAAGGACAAAAGTCACTCAGTCATTTCCTCGGCTTCGCTCGTGCCGGAAAACGATCCGACCGTTCTTTTTACGACTGCTGGTATGCATCCGCTGGTGCCGTATCTGATGGGCGAGAAACATCCAGCCGGCATCCGTTTGGCCGACGCTCAAAAATGCATTCGTACTGATGATATTGATGAAGTTGGCGACAAGATTCACCACACTTTTTTCGAAATGCTGGGCAATTGGTCGCTTGGCGATTATTTCAAAAAAGAGGCGATAGAGTGGAGCTTCGAATTTTTGACTGGGAAAAATTGGCTCAATATTTCAATCGAGCGGTTGGCCGTTTCTGTTTTTGCCGGTGACGACGATGCTCCTTTTGACCAAGAATCATTTGATTTGTGGTTAAAACTGGGGATTTCTGAAAATAGAATTGCCAAATTGCCCAAGAAAAATAACTGGTGGGGACCGGCTGGAGAGACGGGACCATGTGGCTCTGACACGGAGATGTTCATCTGGGCTGGCAGCAGCGAAGCGCCGGTTAATTTTCAGGAATCTTGCGATGATCCAAATTGGGTTGAACTCTGGAATGACGTCTTCATGCAATACAACAAAGTAAGAATTCATGATCCAGAATTCAGTTTTCAGTATAAGTTTGAAAAATTAACTCAGCACAACGTTGATACCGGCATGGGGCTCGAGCGGACATTGGCAGTGATGAACGGTTTTGATGACAATTATCGCACCGATCTTTTCTGGCCGATTATTCTGGAAATTGAAAAACTGACCAGCCTTGAATACGGTGACAAAACGGACGAAGAATATATTGCCGATGACAAACAATGTTGGGTGGATGTCCGCAAGCAATTTCGGATAATCGCTGACCATGTCAAAGCGGCTGCTTTTGCTATTAACGACGGAGTCTTGCCTTCAAACAAAGGTGCTGGCTATATTGTGCGTCGACTGATTCGTCGAGCGGTTGTCAAAGGTCACGAGCTCAAAATTAATCAAAATTTCACGGCAAAGCTGGCCGAAAAAGTATTTGAAATATATGATGGGATTTATTTTACTCCTTTGAATACACGTCATTCTGAGCAAAGCGAAGAATCCCATAGAACGACGGGATCCTTCGCTGGCGTTCAGGATAACAGGAAAGAAATGATCCTCTCTGAGCTTGAAAAGGAAGAGACTAAGTTCCGACGAACACTCAAAGACGGGTTGAAGCTACTTTCTAATCAAAAAGAAATTACTGGCGAAATTTTATTTAATCTCTATCAATCCTTTGGTTTGCCGATCGAGATCGCGACCGAAGAAGCCAAGAATCAAGGCATTGAATTGAGCAATCTAGCAATTGAGCAGTTTGGCAATTTACTGAAGGCTCACCAGGAGCTTTCTCGTACCGCTTCAGCAGGGATGTTCAAAGGTGGTTTGTCGGAGGCAGGGGAGATTACGACCAAATATCATACTGCTACTCACTTATTGCTTGCTGCACTTCGCCAAGTCTTGGGAGGAAATGTTTTTCAGAAAGGTTCTAATATTACGGCAGAGCGGATGCGTTTTGATTTTTCCTATCCCGACAAGATGACTGCCGAACAGTTGAGAGAAGTTAAGGAGATTGTCAATCAGAAGATTGAGGAAGATTTGCCGGTTCAGCTCGAGGAGATGTCGTTTGACGAAGCCAAGGCCTCTGGGGCAATGGGTGTATTTGAGTCGAAATATGGTGACAAGGTCAAAGTCTATTCAATCAATAGTTTTTCTCGTGAAATGTGTGGCGGCCCTCATGTCAGCCATACTGGCGAGCTTGGCCATTTCAAGATAGTCAAAGAAGAAGCTTCTTCGGCCGGTGTCCGTCGAATCAAAGCAATTTTGGAATAATTTTTGATCTCAGAATTTGGCTGCAGAAGGTGGCTATTTTGCGCTTGATTTAGGCTCTTCGCCAATTAGTGTGGTAAAAGTAATGAGATAATTGCGAATGGCAAAAATGCTAACATCATCTTTTTAATGTAGATCTCAGGATTCTTAAAACCGTAAGAAGTTCGCTTAAGCATTTTGATCTTAGTATGAACC
>JAPLVL010000063.1 GCA_026397135.1 Candidatus Berkelbacteria bacterium | reverse complement strand
GGTTCATACTAAGATCAAAATGCTTAAGCGAACTTCTTACGGTTTTAAGAATCCTGAGATCTACATTAAAAAGATGATGTTAGCATTTTTGCCATTCGCAATTATCTCATTACTTTTACCACACTAATTGGCGAAGAGCCTTAAATTGCCACCAAAACCGTAGTCTTGGTGGCAGGATCGTAATCGTATATTAATTTCCGGGCGAGAACTTTCGCAGAATTCGAATTGAAGTCATGGGATTGGTAATCTGCAAGGAGAGATTGCCACAAATATGCTCCATCGCTATAGCCATCGTCTCCTTGTCCCCACTCAACTGTAGAGCAAGATATTTTGCCCGCTCATTATCTGGACCAACGTTGGCCGCCACCAAATTGGCCAGCAACATGTTCTTTTGCTCCGGATTGTCCTTGATCAATTTAAGACAATCGTCGACGACTTGATCAACTTCCACCTTTGTCTTGTCATCAACACAACTTCTGAAAGCGTTGTAAAACTCGGCTTTGTACTCAGCCTTTTTGAACTTCAGATCGAAAGCTTGCCGTATTTTGGCAAAACTTTCCGCTGTCAGAGAAATTTGGCCCCTATTCATCCTGACTACCAAATTCAGGCAGCGCCTCAAACTTGGGAGAGCAATATCCTCATTTCCTCTTCGCGACAAGAACTCTGTGAAGAAGGCAACAATATTCTTCTCGCCTTTCTCCTTGTCAACCATTGGGCTTAGCAAAACTGCCGATATATCAGCCATTCCAATATTATTTTTCATGGCAATATCGATAATATCGTCAGCTTCCTTTTTCTTGCCCCAATTGATCAAACTCGGAACAATATCCAGACCTATTGTATCGTTCGGCCATGATTTAGCCGTGACAAACTGCTTGGCATGAGCGATGATCCTGACCTGGTCTTCCTCAGAGGGGATCTTCGCAGACATCACAGCGCAGCTATACCACAACGGTGCTGGCCGTTCATAGTCCTCAGTAATACCCGTAGCGGCTCCAGAGGAAACAAGACCAGACAAATATACAGCGCTTTGTCTTGAATCATCAAAGGCTTTTCTGTATTTTGCCTCGCAATTGTTGTCAGCAAAGTCAAAAGCTTTTTTTGACAGACCGGGATCAATCAAGATCGCGTAGAAACCGACTGACGACATGAAGAAGGGTAGAGATTCCTTTGTCTCATCTACTATCCCACCCTGATATGCCTGAGCCAGGAAAAGATTAGCTTCGTCCATCGAGCCAATAGTTCGCCAGGCGTTAGCACAAATCAGAATGATGTCATTGACATCCTCGCCAAGATACTCTTGGACATCTGACAGCATTGTTGAAGTCCGATCATCTTCCCTGACCATATTTAAAATCTTGATCATATCGACATTCAACTGCATTAAATCCTTGCGCAACTTGGCAGGATCGTGGGGAAGCTCCTTGGCCAATTCTTTGAGCTGAATCTGGTTCGCACTGTGCGATACAATTTCAACCGCAAAAAGCTGATCAGCCAACAGAATCATCTTCGGTAAGATCGCCTTGACGGCACTCTTCTGCTTACCAGTCAAATCCTCCATCATTGCTTGCCCGAGAACCGAAGGCATCATCTCCTTGTAGAGCTTGAACGATGCTGTCGGATTCTCTTCGACCAAGGCTTCCGCCGTGACGATTTTTGTCAGTGCAACAATATCAGGATCCTTGGTCTTCGTGCCCAGATATTGAGCAAATTCAATGATATTGGCGTTCGAAGCCAAAATCGGTTGAGGAAGTAGGACACAAGCCAGTACGGCTGCAAAAAACCATCTAAACATTTCCGTCTCCTGATGGCAAATAGTCACAGTGAGTTTTGAGACATCACTGCGCCTTTTTTGCCACCACAAAAAAAGAAATGCAAAAATCTTAGTGGAATATACCTATATTTCTTATTTCTGTCAATTTCCTATTGCGCAAGCTTGACATTCCTGTCGTTCGGAGTAGTGTCTATATTATTAGGTACGGTTTTTAGAAGGATTTTTCTTTTTTCAGACCTACTTGGGAGAGTCGCAGCATACGGGCTCTCTCTTTTTCTTGCCAAAAAAGTAGTTATCGCTCTGCTACGATCTCAATAATATCGTGCCAGTGCATATGATCAGGCTTGTCATCGAAGAAGGATGACTTGTGACTTTCAATAATCTTAAACCCAACTTCCTTGATCAACTGCTTCATTTCTCTTTCGCTAAAATACATATCTGTCGTAAGATCAGACCGCTCCAGATCTTGAAAGAAAAATATACCCCCAACTTTTAAATTATTATAAGCACTCTCGACAAGTGTTTTTTTGTTTTTCAGGAAATGAAGAACGTGATTTGAGCAGACAAAGTCAAATGGCGCACCGGGTGAAAAGTAGTTTTCTTCAAGGTTCGTGCCGATAGATAGATCAACTCCCTCACACTGCCAGCCGAGTTTCTTCATCATCTCAACATCAGAGAAATCACCAGCACCTAGATCCAACGCCTTTCCCTGCTTTGTGAATTTATCAGCTATAAATTTTCTAAATTTTCATTCATATTCGTTTTTTCCGGCAATTACTTAAATTTCTTCCGAAATGTCACCATTTCCAGCTCTTCCTGATCAGCCTTGCTGATAAAACTTCTAGTTTCAGCTTCACTAAAACCGATTTTCTTGTAAAAAGCTCGGGTTCTCTCATACGGTTCGTATTCGATCTTGGCCGAAAGGGTTTCTACTTTCAGAGAATCAAATCCATACTCATCCAAAATGTTTTCCAATTTTAGAACTAATGACTTGCCGATCCCCTGCCTCTGGCAATCAGGATTAACCCCAAGCCAACTGATGAAGACCTCACCTTCAAAAGAAGAATAGGTTAGGAACCCGACAACCTCGCCATTCACCTCTGCTGCCAAACCCTTGTGAAATTTCAAATCGTTTGGAATTTCAAACGACAAGGCGACAGCGTCAAACCAGCCATTTAAATTTCTCACAATTTCCAATACTTTTGGCCAATCTCTCTTTCCCAGTTCACGAATTTGAAAATTTTCCATTTATAACACCAATTTTATTTAATTATAGAATATGAAGTGGCGAGCTCGGACCGGTTGGCGGAGGAGGTAAATCATCATGGCTAGCTGCAGAAGCATTTCCACTATCACGAACAAGAGGCATCTCATGATTTGAAATTTCAATGACTTTGTGAGGCGGAATTC
>JAPLVL010000061.1 GCA_026397135.1 Candidatus Berkelbacteria bacterium | reverse complement strand
TCTGGTGAGAAAAGAGGCTTAAACTTTAAACCCTTAATCTTTCTTTTCCCCTTTATCTTTAACCCTTAAAAAATTTTATCTTTAAACCCTGCCCGAGCCCAAGGCGGGGCAAGTCTCAACTAGATTTTGCGTAACTGCCCATTGTCATTCCCGCGAAGGCGGGAATCTAGGCAGTACGATCCATGATTAATGTAGGGCGATGTTCATCTCACCTGGATCTCCGGCCAGACAGGTTCAAGTCGTTGCTTGCCCGAGAGCCCGCCCTCGACCTGATTGAGGGATGACAGAATGAGCAAGCGGTTACAATTTTGCCCGTTGACACTTCTGCAAAAATTGGTTACAATTACTGTTGAGAAATCGGGGGGATTTTTGTTTGGAAAACGATAATAAATTTATAATTATTTAACTATTAGATTAGGAAAAAATGGCACGAGACTATCCACTGGAAAAGGTACGCAATTTTGGCACAATCGCTCATATTGACGCTGGTAAAACAACTGTTACCGAAGGTATTCTCTATACCACCGGTCGAGTTCACAAAATCGGAGAAGTCCACGAAGGTGAAGCTACGATGGACTGGATGGAGCAAGAGCGTGAGCGCGGAATTACGATTACCTCGGCTGCTACAACTTGCTTTTGGAAGGATCATCGCATCAACATTATTGACACGCCTGGACATGTTGATTTTACTGTAGAAGTAGAGCGATCCCTTCGAGTTCTCGATGGTGCAGTTGTTATCTTTGACGGCAAGATGGGTGTCGAACCTCAGAGTGAAACTGTTTGGCGTCAAGCAGACAAATACGCTGTACCGAGAATGTGTTTCATCAACAAAATCAACCAAACAGGCGGCGATTTTTTGCGTTCTCTTGATTCTATTCATCAGCGCCTTTCCAAAAACGCAATTCCAATCCAAATTCCGATCGGATTCGAGCAATCGATCAATGGAGTTGTCGATCTGGTCAAGATGAAAGCCTTCACTTATGAAAATTACAAAGACAAAGAGCTGACAGAGTCAGAAATTCCAGCCGATATGATCGAAAAGGCCAATGAATGGCACGAGAAATTGGTAGAGAAAGTTGTTGAATATGACGATGTTCTGATGGAAAAATATTTGGGTGGCGAAGCCCTCACTACGGAGGAGCTGGTTGGACTTATCCGAAAAGCTTGCCTCTCCAGCAATTTCTACCCTGTTTTGGGCGGGGACGGCCGTGGAATTATTGTAGCCTCTCTTCTCGATGCGATTGTTGCTTACTTGCCATCGCCTCTCGATGTCAAGCCGGCTCATGGAATCGATCCCAAGACGGACGAAGAAGTCGAAGTTCATCCGACAGATGACGCGCCTTTTGCTGCACTCGCTTTCAAGGTTGCAACTGACCCTTTTGTTGGTAAATTAATTTTCTTCCGACTCTATCGTGGAGTTTTGTCCAAAGGTTCATATATTCTGAATTCAACCACCGGAAACAAAGAGAGAATCGGCCGAATCGTTCGACTTCATGCTAACCACCGCGAGGAAGTCGATCAGGTTTATGCTGGTGAAATTGCGGCCGCGGTCGGGCTTTCAAATACAACAACTGGCGACACGCTTTGCGATCTCTCGTCGCCGATCATTTTGGAGAGAATTACCTTCCCTGAACCGGTTATTGATATTGCAATCGAGCCAAAGACGAAGGCTGACCAAGAGAAAATGGGAATCGCTCTGCAGCGCTTGGCTGAGGAAGATCCAACTTTCCGCGTCAGAACTGACGAAGAGACAAGCCAGACAATTATTGCCGGTATGGGTGAGCTTCATCTCGAGATCATTGTTGACCGAATGAAACGCGAATTCAAAGTTGAAGCAAATGTTGGTGCTCCGCAAGTTGCTTTCCGCGAAACACTGAAGAATGAAGTTACTTCTGAGGGCAAATATATTCGCCAGACCGGTGGCCGAGGTCAATATGGTCATTGTTGGCTACGCTTGAAACCAAGCGAACCTGGTGCTGGCTATGTTTTCATCAACTCTATTGTTGGTGGCGTTATTCCTCGTGAATACATCAAACCAATCGAAGAGGGTGTCAAAGAGGCAATGGCTCGTGGTGTTATCGCTGGCTATCCTGTTGTCGATGTGACAGCAGAAGTTTACGACGGTTCGTTTCACGAGGTTGATTCATCGGAAATCGCCTTCAAAATTGCAGCCTCGATGGCATTTCAGGATGGTTTCAAGAAGGCAAACCCAGTTATCCTTGAGCCTGTGATGAAAGTCGAAGCAACTACCCCTGAAGATTTCATGGGTGATGTGATCGGGGACCTCAACTCGAAGCGTGGTCAGATCAACAGTATGGAAGACTTGCCAAGTGGAAATAAATTAATTTCTGCACATGTTCCGCTCGCTTCAATGTTTGGTTACACAACATCACTTCGTTCAATGTCGCAGGGTCGAGCATCCGCAACAATGGAATTTGACCATTATGCCGAGGTTCCGAACAATGTAGCACAACAAATTATCGAAAAACGCAAGAAATAGGCACATGAGCGGTAAACAGCTAAGCAGGTGGACAGGTAAGCAAACAGAGAAGTAATAGCTACCAACCTGCAACTAGCATTGCTCTTGCAATAATCGCCAAAATTTGTTACAATTCTTGGGATTCAGAGATTGTGAATTAGTTTAGTTGATATTTATAAAAAATTAATAGTCTATAAGAAAAGGAGACGAATGGCCGAAGCATTTAAAAGAACAAAGCCACACGTTAACATTGGTACGATTGGTCATGTTGACCACGGTAAGACAACCCTAACAGCTGCAATCACTCATGTACTTGCCAAAAAGGGAATGGCAACAGAGAAGAAATTTGCTGATATCGATAACGCTCCAGAGGAGAGAGAGCGCGGTATTACTATTGCAACTTCTCACCAAGAGTACGAAACAGAGAAGAGACATTACGCTCACGTTGACTGTCCTGGCCACGCTGACTATGTCAAAAACATGATCACTGGTGCGGCACAGATGGACGGTGCAATTTTGGTTGTTGCCGCTACTGATGGCCCTATGCCTCAGACTCGCGAGCACATTCTCCTCGCCAATCAAATCGGTGTTCCTTCGATCGTCGTTTTCCTAAACAAATGCGACATGGTTGATGATCCAGAACTTTTGGATCTCGTCGAGATGGAAGTTAGAGAGCTTTTGACTAAATACAAATATGACGGTGATAACACCCCAATCATCCGCGGTTCTGCCCTGAAAGCCGGTGAAGACGATCCAAAATGGACTCCAGCAATCGAAGAATTGATGAAGGCCTGCGACGAATGGATTCCAGAACCAAAACGCGATCTCGACAAACCATTCCTTATGCCAGTTGAAGACGTTTTCTCAATCAAGGGTCGTGGCACCGTTGCTACTGGTCGTATTGATAGAGGTATCGTCAAAATTGGTGACACTGTTGAAATCGTCGGCATTCGCAAGACCAGCACAACTGTTGTAACAGGTGTTGAAATGTTCAAGAAACAGCTTGAGCAGGGTCAAGCTGGTGACAATGTTGGTCTCCTTCTTCGTGGCATTGAGCGTGAAGATATCGAACGCGGCCAAGTTTTGGCCAAACCAGGTTCAATCACTCCTCACACAGAATTCGAAGCTGAGATCTACGCTTTGACCAAAGAAGAGGGTGGACGACATACTCCATTCTTCAAAGGATACAAACCTCAATTCTATATCCGAACAACTGATGTTACGGGTGAAATCAATTTCGACCAAGAAATGATTATGCCAGGCGACAATGTTAAGATCAAAGCAATTTTGATCCAACCAATTGCCATGGACGAAGGTTTGAAATTTGCTATCCGTGAAGGTGGCAGAACAGTCGGCGCAGGTGTTGTAACAAAAATCATTAAATAGGTTACTTAGGTATCTTAAGTTACTTAAGCGACTTAGTAAAAGAATATGGCTGATAAGCAAGCAGTTCGTCAAAAAATTAGAATCAGACTCAAAGCGTACGATCATCGGATTATCGATAAATCTGCTGAGCAGATTATTGAGACCGCTGTTCGTTCCGGAGCCGCTGTCGCAGGACCAATCCCGCTGCCAACAGAGAAGAACAAGATTACGGTCTTGAAATCACCTCATGTACACAAAGATGCCCGCGAACAGTTCGAAATGCGTACTCACAAAAGGTTGATTGACATTTTGAATCCGACTCCGAAAACGATTGACAGTTTGATGAGCCTCGATTTGCCTCATGGTGTAGACATCGAAATCAAAATGTAATCGGCCTACGGCCAGCGCAAAGTCAATAAAGTCCATAAAGTCAAAAGTGACCAAAAGTTGCTCCTTGACTTTATGACTTTAGGGGCTTTTGACTCACCGCTTTGCGGCGTTGACTTATTTGACCAGATCGGTTATATTAAGTTAAGATTTCAATACATATATTGGTACAGAGCGAGTCATAGATATCGGATTCATCAAATTTGTTTGATGAGACTGGATCTACGGCTATTTATTATTTTGGAATCTATTCCAAGTGAAAGAAATTAAGAATTAAGATTGTTTATAAGATGAAATTCGTAATTGGACAAAAAAACGGAATGACACGTGTCTTCGACGCAGAAGGCAGAGTTATTGCAGTAACCGCGATCAAGGTACTCTCGACTTCGGTTACCAAAATTAACAATGTTGAACGCGACGGTTACACCTCTGTCCAGGTAACAGCGATCGAAAAAGCTGGAGAAAAAGAAAAAATCAGAGAAATCTGCGAATTTCGTGTTGAAGATATTGCCAGTTACAAACTTGGTCAGAAAATTGACAATGAGTTTGAGGTTGGTGATGTCGCAAGCGTTTCCGGCGTGACAAAGGGAAAAGGTTTTGCCGGTACAATCAAACGTCATGGTTTCAAACGCGGTCCTGAAGGGCATGGTGGTAATAATGTTCGTGAGCCAGGATCAATCGGCGCACAGCAACCGCAGCGTGTCGTAAAAGGTCGCCGTATGGCTGGACGCATGGGTGGTACGCTCAACACTATTTCAAATATCAAAATTGTCGACTCATCTTCGGACGTGATTCTATTGGCTGGTTCAGTACCAGGTCCAAGACGAACGATTATTAAAGTAATCTCAAAGTAAGCATATGAAAATTCAGGTTTTAAATCAAAATGGTGAAAAAGTCAGAGATCACGAAGTTTCTGAGACTTTTTTGCAGAAAATTTCCGATAGCACGATTGCTCTCTACATCAACTACCTTCAGAACTCTCTTCGAGACCCAATTGCAAACACAAAGGATCGAAGCGATGTTTCTGGTACTGGCAAGAAGCCTTACAAACAAAAAGGTACTGGCCGATCACGCCAAGGTTCAAACCGATCACCACTTCATGTTGGTGGTGGCGTAACCTTTGGTCCAAGCAACGAGAGAAATTATCACACCCGTATCAACAAAAAGACAAAGAGAAATGCTATTCTTGGTATCTTGGGCCGTCTTTTGACAGAAGAGAAGTTTATTTTGATTGACAACCTTGAGATGGCTGAGCCAAAAACCAAAAAGGCAGTCGAAATCTTGAGCAAAGTTGGTGCTGAAGGCAAAATTTCATTTGTTTACAAAGACGAGAACGAATTTACGCTCAAGTCTTTCCGAAATATTGCCGGCATCCTCACAATGTTGCCAGAGAAACTGAATATGGTTCATCTGATGTCGTCTGCCAAGATAGTCACAACACCTGAGTCACTCGACGCAATAGAAGCAATTTACAGCAAATAATATAGATAATTTACACCGATGGAAAAAAATATTTTAAAAAAAGCGCTCATCTCAGAAAAGAGCTTCCAGAAAACACTTGAAAACAAAGTTAGTTTCATTGTCGACAAAAAGGCTAGTAAATTTGATATTGCTGGAGCTGTTGCAGATCTTTTCAATGTTACGGTTATGGACATCAATACTGCAAATTTCAAAGGAAAAATCAAAAAGTCACGCAAGGGCAGTGGTGCTCGTTCTGATTTCAAGAAGGCTGTCCTGACTCTGAAAAAGGGTGACAAGATTGATTTGTTTGAGATTGAAAAGGATGACCAAAAGAAAGAAGATTCAAAATCAAAAGACAAAAAGGAATCTGCCACGACTGAGAGTAAAGATACCACGGTGAAGATTAGAGAGAAAAAGAAATAAATTAGTAAGTATGCAAGTAGCAGGTAAACAAGTTAGCAAGTAAAACAACTGATTAGAACTTACTCACCTGCCCACCTGCTCACCTGTAAACAGGAATCATATGCCAATTATAAAAGTAAAACCTACAACCAACGCTCGACGCCAAATGACTTATTTGGTGCGGAATGTTGACAAAGTTAAGCCTGAAAAATCCTTAACATTCGGTTTTGTCCGAGGTTCTGGCCGCAATCACAATGGCCAGCTTGTTGTAATGCATAAAGGTGGTGGTGCCAAGAGAAAATATCGTATTATTGATTTCAATATGACAAGTCATTTGGATCAAAAAGCCGTTGTCGAGAGCATTCAGTTCGATCCAAATCGCTCTGCAGACATAGCCTTGATCAAATATCCTGACGGCGAAAAAGTTTATATCCTCTGTCCTGACGGTCTAGTCAAGGGTCAAACTGTAATTTGTGGTGATTCTGCTCCTGCCAAACTTGGAAACCGACTGAAACTTCGCAATATTCCTCTGTCAACCTCGATTTTCAATATTGAAATGACACAGGGCAAGGGCGGTCAGCTCTGTCGCTCTGCTGGCAATTTCGCAACACTTCAAGGTCTCGACGGAAGCTACGCGCTCCTGCGCATGCCTTCAGGTGAAATCCGCAAAGTCTTGTCTGAAAATTATGCAACCATCGGAATTTCTTCAAATATTGACCACAACAAAGTTGTAATCGGCAAAGCCGGACGAAAACGACACATGGGTGTTCGCCCAACTGTTTTGGGCAAAGAGAAGAATCCGGTTGACCATCCACATGGTGGTGGTGAAGGCCATTCTCCAATTGGTATGAAATATCCAAAGACACCTTGGGGTGCACCGGCCTTGGGCAAACGAACCAGAAACAAAAAGAAGAAAAGCAGCAAGTTAATAATTTCCCGGAGAAGTAAATAATGTCTAGATCACTCAAGAAGGGTCCATATATTGACCCCAAAGTGCTGAAAAAGGCTCTGAAAGCAGTTGAAACACGCGACAAAAAACCAATTAAGACTTGGGCACGTGCTTGTACGATTGTGCCTGAAATGGTTGGCCTTAACTTTGCTATTCATAATGGCAAAGAACATGTCCCTGTATTCATCGTAGAAGAGATGGTTGGACACAAGCTTGGCGAATTTTCTCCTACCCGCAAATTCCGCCGTCACGGTGGAAAGATGGCCAAGGACCAAGACAAAGCTGCTGCTGGTGCGAAAAAATAATATTAGTAAGTAAGTGAGCAGGTAAACAAGTAAGCAAGCTGTTGGAAAATTTCCATTACAACTTACTCACTTGCAAACTTACCCACCTGTTAACTGGAACAATATGGAATTCACAGTCAAAAATAAATTTATCAAGATTTCGCCCAGAAAACTGCGGCCGGTTTTGTATGGACTTCGTGGTCAGACAGCTGAACAAGCTTTGATTGCCACCAAATTCATCAACAAAAAAGGTGCTTATTTTATTCACAATTTGCTGAAATCCGGAGTCGCTGCCGCCAAAGAAAATTATCTTGAACCAAATCAGGTTTTTATCAAAACATTTTGCTGTGATGAAGGTCCGAGAATCAAGAGATTTATTCCATGGTCCAAAGGTGCTGCTCGCAGGATCGCAAAACCGATGTCACACCTCTGCCTTGTTCTGGAATCAGCAGAAGAGAAAAAAGCCGAAACGAAAGCAACAGATATTAACAAAGACAATAATAAGGAGAACAGCTAATCAGTCAAGCTGATTAATTAGCCAAGAAAAATATGGGACAGAAAGTTAACCCAAGATCAATTCGCCTTAAAATTAACGAGATGTGGAGCTCTCGCTGGTTTGGTCGTCAAAATTATACTGACAACCTTATCACTGATCTCAAAATCCGTGGTCTTTTGTTGAAACGACTCAAAGACGCTTCAGTTGCCGAAGTTGTAATCAACCGTGACGCAAACAAAGTTACAATTGATATCTATTCCGGCCGACCTGGTGTCATCATTGGTCGTGGCGGTGCTGGTACTGAGGAGCTGAAAAAGCTTTTGACGGACCAAATCAAAGAGAAAATCCAAATTAATATCATCGAAATTAAGCGCCCAGATGGTGATGCTTCGATTATTGCGCAGAACATCGCTTCTCAAATCGAAAAGCGACTTCCTTTCCGCCGTGCCATGAAACAGGCTGTTGAAAAAGCCAAATCAGCCGGAGTAAAGGGTGTCAAAATTCAGATTTCCGGACGCTTGAATGGCGCTGATATCGCCAGAAGTGAGAAATTGAGCTTCGGTACCGTTCCACTTGGCACTTTCAAAAGCGACATTGATTATAAATACATCACTGCTTTGACTACATTTGGAATTATCGGAATCAAGGTTTGGGTTTATAACGGTGAGAAGCTTTTGACAGTTGAAGAGCTAACAAAATAAGAGTTACCAAAAGTTCCATAGGAATTTAAGTTAAAGGAAATATATATGTTGATGCCAAAGAAAATGAAATATCGCAAACAGCAACGCGGCAAAATGACCGGAACGGCCAGTCGCGGAAATGATTTTGCTTTTGGCAAATTTGCGATCAAAGCAATGGAACCAGGTTGGCTAACTGCAAGAGCTATAGAAGCAGCTCGCCGAGCTATGACTCGCTATATCAAAAAGGGCGGTCAAGTTTGGATCAGAGTTTTCCCGGACAAGCCAGTCACACACTCTTCGGCTGAAACCCCAATGGGCTCAGGCAAAGGTGCGGTTGATCATTTTGTCGCCGTAATTCGTCCAGGTCTGATTCTCTTCGAGATGGATGGTGTCGACCAAACTCTTGCCAAAGAAGCAATGCGCTTGGCACAACATAAAATTTCAATGAAAACAAAATTTATTAGCAAGGAAGAATAAGTAAATAAGCTAGTCAGTCAATCAGTAAATCAGTTTTATAACTGACTCACTGACTCACTAAAAAACAGGCAAATATGAAATCAACCGAAGAAATCAAAAAATTTAGGGACATGGATATTGAGCACTTGATCAAAGAGCTTGCTATGCTTGAATTGACACATGAGGCAAATCGCCTCAAGGTCGCAGCTGGCAAACTTGGAAATCACGCTCAACTTGAAGTGGAACGCCAAAATATTGCCCGAATCAAGACAATCATTAACGAAAAAGGCGAGGAATAAAATGGAAAACAAAGCAAAAAAATCTCGTCGTGGTTTGGTGATTTCTGACAAGATGGACAAAACAGTTGTTGTTAGAATTGACCGCGTTGCAACACACAGACTTTACAAGAAGAAATTTACCCTAAGTCAAAATTACAAAGCACACGATGAGAAAAACGAATATAAAGTTGGAGATCTCGTCGAGATCGTAGAGACAGCCCCGATTTCACGCGATAAGAAATTCAAGGTTTCATGTTTGGTAAAAGCCAATAAAACTCTTGAAGGAAAGGTAGAATAATGATTCAGCCAGGAACAAGACTTAAGGTTGCCGATAATACCGGAGCCAAAGAAATTGAATGTATTACCGTTCTGGGCCGCGCCAAAAGATGTGGTGCTGAAATTGGTGATATTATTTCTGCTTCTGTCAAATCAGCAATACCTCGCGCAACAGTCAAGAAAAAGGATGTTGTCAAAGTCGTTATCGTTCGACAAATCAAATCGCTTGCCAGAGAAGACGGCTCATATATTTCCTTTAGTGAAAACGCCGGTGTCATCATTGACGCAAACAAAGAGCCTCGTGGAACCCGTATCTTTGGGCCAATCCCACGTGAGCTTCGCAACGGATTTATGAAGATCATCTCGCTAGCGCC
>JAPLVL010000032.1:14935-28605 GCA_026397135.1 Candidatus Berkelbacteria bacterium | reverse complement strand
CAGAAATTTTGGCCGGAAACATGACCAAGGCCGGACATGAAGTATATGTCTTTTGCCCTGGAGACGGTAGCGACACTCATCTGGACAAAAATTTCACAGATTACAAGGTTCTAAGATTAAAATCATTTGTCAATCCTTTCCGAAAAGGTTTTCGTATCACCTCCTTCGCAATATCAGAAATCAGAGAGCAAGTCCGCAAAATAAAACCTGACATAATTCATCTCCAAGATGTCGCTTCAATCGGAATAATGTTGCGCGACATTGGCAGAGAATCCAACATTCCCGTCATCATCACCAATCACTTCAGCCTTGAATTTGCCCTGGCTTACGTCAAATTGCCAATTCTCTTGCCCCTAGCCAGAAAACTACTAATTCGATATCTCGTGGCCTTTCACAATAAGTGTGATATTGTCATCACCCCGACAGAGACAATTGCCAAACAAATCCGCTCCTGGAAAGTAAAAACTCCGGTGATCGCAATCAGCAACGGAATATTTTATGATCGTTTTAGTCAAAATTTTCCACAAGAAAAAATCGACGCTTTCAGATTGAAAAATCATTTACCGGACAATCCGATTGTTCTATATACTGGCAGAATTGACCTGGACAAGAGCGTCGATGTAATCATCAAATCTATGTCTGCTGTGATTAAGGCAACAAATGCTCATTTTGTATTTGCTGGAAGCGGAGATATGATCAGTGAAATTGAGGCAATCGCTGAAAACGAAGGAGTCCGTAAGGACGCGACTTTCTTGGGACGAATTGACCATGAATCAGATGAATTTATTGCTCTTTACAAATGCGCCCGCGTCTTTGCTATTGCTTCGACAATCGAGACTCAGAGTTTGGTAACCCTAGAAGCGATGTCTGCTGGCCTTCCCGTAGTTGCAGCCAAGGCAAATGCTCTTCCTGAAATCGTAAAGTCAGATTTCAACGGATTTCTCTTCACCCCTGGAGACGAAAAAGCCCTAGCTGAACATTTGATCAAAATTTTAACAGATAATAGCCTCTGGCAAAAATTCAGCCGCCACTCAATGCAACTTGCTTCTCACCACGAAATGAGTCTCTGCTTCGCCCGAACGCTTACACTATATAATATGATAATTGCACAAAAGAAAACCGGCAGAATCGAAATTCCAGAAGATTTCATTCACCCAGAAAACGCAAAAAGCTCCCTACCAGCGTAAATTGGTCTTGGAAAATCCAAGTGGGTGACCTCACGAACCGACCACGGTCGGTTCAAATATTGATCCTAAGCCCTCTATCGTGCAAGCACGATTTCGAGTCCCTTATTAAAGCAATTTGAAAGCCCAATTTAACAACCGGCGGGAGCCAATTTCATTTTAGCAGGAAAAATCTATTTGAAAAGCCTCGGAATTGGGGACAAAAATCATTTGGCGAAACAGATACAATTGTGGTAAAATTGTAGGGATAGTAATAGGTAAGTTCAATGGCAAAATCATCGTCAGAGATGAAGTTCATCTGCTGCACAGTCGAGGAAAAAGACGAAAGCTCGGAGATAGTAGCCGGAAAAGTATCAGCTACAGCTCCTAGTTCATTTTTCGTTTATCTTGTTGATTTTGCTGGCACCAGCAGTTTTGTATTCAAAGACTATTTCGAAAAGGAGCTGGGGAGATCAGTCAGAGAAATTGAACTTCTCGGTGCAGCCGCCGTATTTGACAAATTAATTGACAAAGTCAATCTGGAACTATCAAAACAATACAAGGACAAGGATTTTGCTTGGCCAGGAAAATTAAATGCGCTGCTTTGTTATGTTGACCCGACCACACTTTATTTGAGCCAATGCGGCGATAGTTACGGCTATATTTTTCGCAAAAATAAAATTTCCTCCCTGACCGAAAAACCTGGAGCAAAACAATCTCATCCCAATCAAGCTTTTCTGGAGATTGTCTCTGGCGAGCTAGAACTAAACGATCAATTGATCTTCGCAACCAGAAATTTCCTCCAACATGTCCCTCTCGAGAGACTGCGGACAATTTCAAAATCAAAATTTCCTCTTCTTGATTTCTATCAGCTCTGCCAAAATTTGCGCAGAAACAAACTATTTGAAGCTTGCGCATCTTACTTTTGGCTCAACGATTCTGCTGAGTTTGACAAACTTTCTCAAAAACTAAATGAGCCAATCCCTGAGCAATTTTATCTTGACGAGCCAGACGAGAGATTGAAAAAATATTATTCGAAAAATGTCGCTCCCAAAGTCAAATTTCTAAAGGAAGAATCTCAGATATTGTCAAAACAAATTCTCAAATACAGTCGCCTGTTTTTCAAGAAAGTTACAAAATTGTCGAAAAAATATATTTTGCCCCAATTTCAGAAACTTCAGCTCAAAATTTCAAATTCACTCGAACAAAAAACTGAAAAGAGTGATGCGATCTTCATGCCGGGAAAAAATATTATTGGAACCGAACTGGCACACAAAAACATTAAAATCAAAACTAATACATACCAGAAAACCAGCAGCGAGAAGCCGAAATTTAGTTACGAAGATTTTGCTTCGATTGTTGCAAATATTTGGAATCTGTCTAGATCAATTTTGCGCACAGACAAACGGAAGTATATCTATTTGCTTCTGATTTTAATTGTCGTCATTGTTGGCTACTCCAAGATCAGACAAAACAGTATCAAGAAAGATCAGCAAATCCAGGCAATCGTTCAGTCAACTGCCTACGACAGCGCCAAGAAGCAATCAGATGAATTACAAGCAGACATCAAACTGGGTAAAACCGTCGAAAATAGCCGGATTGATTCAATCATCTCGCTCGCCCGCCAAGCACTCAACGTACCTGCCGACAAAGACAAAGCATTGACGCTAATCAAAAGTCTCAATGCAATCATTGATAACAAAAGCAAAATCGAGAGGATGTACCCTGACAACGCAGCAAGTTTCGGTAGTAGTCTGACAAAGATGACACTGGTCGGTGCCAATCTCTATGGCTTCAATGACAAGGGTCAAATTTTCACATTTGACACCAGGGACAATTCGACAAGCTTGATTACTTCTCTTCCCTCAAACGCAGGCAAACCGGTTGATCTTTGTTTTTTCAAATCCCAGAGCCAAATTGCAATTTATACTGACGCCTCAAAGGTATTTCTCCTGAACACCGACAAGAAATCAGTCGCTGAAATCAGTGTCGTCGAAGATCCGAAGAGCTGGGGCAAAGCCGTCGCAATCGCAACATACTCAAGCAATCTCTATCTTTTTGATAACACGACAGGAAATGTCAACAAATTTATGACACGCGACGGTGGCTACTCCAAAGCCTCAGTTTTCATCAGTGGCAGCAAAAATAATCTGAAAAACGCAATCGATTTCGCCGTAGATGGCAATGTCTTCGTGCTAAACGCCGACGGAACTGCATCCAAATTTGTCAAGGCCGCAGCAGACACCAATTTTCAAATTAGAGATATTCCCGCCCCAGATTCCAAGATCAAGGACCCAAACAAAATATTTACAGACGAGGACACGGACAAACTTTTCATCCTGGACAAATCGGCCAACCGACTCCTCCAGTTTGACAAAACTGGCGAATTTGTAAAACAATATGTTCTCGATGGCGGTTCTATCGACGACTTTGCAATCAATGCAAAATTGCAAAAAATCTGGCTCCTCTCCGGAGGAAAAATATATTCAGGAAATCTATAGACATAGCATCTAGGTTGCAATAGTAGAATATACTAATGAATCTGAATTCTTACTGCTTAATTCTGAATTCTGAATTACATCTTCTCTGGCGCCTTGATTCCGCAAAGATTTAGGCAACTAGCAAGTATATGTCTTGTCGCAACGATCAATGCCAGACGAGCTGTTTCTATTTCTTTCGTTTCGGCCCCGATAACCTTGCAAGAGTTGTAAAAGTCATGGAAAAGCGTTGCGATTCTATAAGCAAAATGGGGAAGCATTTGAATTTGAAAATCCGTTGCTACCACTTCAACAATTCCTGGAAGTTTAGCTAACTCTCGCAAAAGCACTAGTTCTTTCGGATCGACGAGAGGTGAGAGATCAACATTTGGAGAAATTTCAGTCTCCCCTGCTTTGCGCAAAATACTGCAAATTCGGGCATGCGCATATTTAATGTAAAATACTGGATTTTTCTCAGTGGTATCGGCTGCCAATTCAATATCAAAGGCAAAAGGCGTATTGGAGTTCTGTGATAGAATAAAGTATTTGAAGGCATCGGGTTCAACCCCAGCCTCAATCACCGCCCGAAGCGTCACAAAATTGCCAAGTCTCTTTCCCATGCTGGTCGCCTCTCCTGCTTTTTTCAGACGAACATACTGGTATAGGATAATTTCCAGAACATCTTCAGGGTAGCCAAGAGCCCGCAATGCTGCCTTCATCCTGGGAATATGACCAAAATGATTTGATCCCCACACATCAATCATGAGTTCGGCCCCTCTCTTCATCTTGTCTAGGTGATATGCAATATCATTGGCAAAATATGTGAGCGAATGATTCTGATCGCTTTTGACCAAGACTGATTCCGTATCCAGAAGATCTGGATCATCTGGCCGCTTGAACCAGATAGCTCCGTCTTTTTCGACAGTGTTACCGAGTGATTCTAATTTTTCAACAATTTCGTCAGAATACTTGCCAGCCAATATTTCACTCTCAAAACTCCATTTGTCAAACTCAATTCCAGCCAATACCAAATCAGTTTTGATCCCTTCAACCATCATCTTGAGCCCTTCCTTGGCAAAGAAGTCAATGAAATCGGACTCTTGCGAAATTTCATTTAATTCGGAGGCAAAGACTGATTGGATTCTAGAGGAAGTTTCTCTGATATATTCACCAGGATAACCACCTTCAGGGAACTCAGTTGCTTCGTTTTGCTTTTTTGCATACCAGAAATAAAGTGAGCGACCGAAGCGACCGATCTGAATCCCGACATCATTGACATAAAACTCACGAACTACACTGTAGCCACAAAATTTCATAACATTTCCAATAGTCTCCCCGATCGGACCAGAACGGGCATTTCCGATATGGAGAGGGCCAGTCGGATTAGCGGAAACGTATTCAACATTCGCAATTTTGCCCTGACCAGTATTCGTTTTTCCATAGTCTTCCTTTTGCTGCAAAATCTTGGATAATTCAGAAAAATATATCTCCGGCTTCAGCGATATATTTACAAATCCTGGACCGGCAATTTCGATATTCAAGATATCGTCGTCTTTGATCAATTCCCCTTTTATTTTCTCGGCAACTGCCCGAGGATTTTCTTTCAGTCGTCCAGCCACAATTAATGCGACATTACTGGCCCAGTCACCCAAATCCACTTTTGGCGGCTCGTCTACACTAAACTCGCCCGCTAAATTGACTCCAAGCGTTTCGAGAACTTTATTTATTTTTTCAATTACAATTTTTTTCATCGATGCATCACCTATCGCTTAATCCATAATTCATAATTCTTACTACTTACTGCTTGCTATTTGATTCGAAAGTACTTCTTTTTCCCGACCTGAATCAGCATTCCTGATTTCACATCAATTAGAGCTTTCGAATCGAGAACCCTCTCTTCGTCAATCTTGACTCCGCCTTGCTCAATCAAACGTCTAGCCTCACCGATAGTCAGGGCAGCTCCAAGTTCGATCAGCAAAATTGGCAAATTGTACCGAGCCGGTTCGATCTCGACTAGCGGAATTTCCGATGGAAGTTCCTTCTTCGAGAAAACATTGACAAATTCACCCTCAGCTTCTCGGGCCGCTTCCTCACCGTGATAAAGTTTCACAATTTCAAAACCTAATCGCATTTTAATATCACGAGGATTCTTCCCCGCCGAAAGCTCCTCCTGTATTTCAGAGATTTCATCGTTTTTCAAAGGAGTTGCTAACATAAAATATTCGATAATCACATCATCAGGAATTGACATGATTTTTCCAAACATCATATTAGCGGGCTCAGCAATTCCAATATAATTGTCAGCTGATTTACTCATCTTGATCTTTCCATCCAGACCGACCAAGAGCTTAACCATGAGAACATCCTGGGGAAACTGCCCCATTTTCTTTTGCAAATCGCGACCTGTCAATTCATTAAATTTCTGATCGCCGCCACAGAAAGCAACGTCTGCCTTCAAAATGACTGAATCATATGCCTGCATCAGCGGATAAAGCGTTTCATGCAGGCCAACATCCACCCCCGCTTCCAATCTTTTCTCGAAATCATCTCGCTCGATTATTTGGGCTACTGTAAATTTGGCAGCAATTTGCAAAATGTCATTGAACGCCATCTTGGAAAACCATTCAGAATTGTATCTAATTTCTGCCTTTTCCAGGTCCAGTATCTTACCAACTTGATCGAAATAGGTTTCGGCATTTTTCTTGATTTCCTCGTCAGAAAGCATCGGCCTAGTAGTGCTGCGACCGCTTGGATCTCCAATTTTGGTCGTATAGTCGCCAATCAGGAAAATTACAGTGTGACCAGCATCCTGCAATTGTCTCAGTTTCCACATCACAACCGAGTGGCCCAAATGAATATCCGGTCGAGTTGGATCAACACCATATTTAATTCGCAACTTCTTGCCCGAAGCTAGTTTCTGTTTGAAACTTTTTTCGTCAATAATTTCCAAAACCCCTTTTGTAAAAAAATCTGCCTCGATCATAAAATCCTTATTTCATTTGTAAAGTATATAATTTTGAGAGTTCCAGATTGACATTTTCCCATTTTCAGATAGAATTTTCCTGTTTACAGAATATCAACTTAATCGTATAATGTAAAGAAAAGGAATATAAAATGAAATTGTTCTCAAGATTGTTCTCAAAATGGAAGAGGCACATAGATGATATCAATCCTCTGCATGGCAAGATCAAGAAAAACCGTCATATTTGGCGCAAGATTTTGATTTGGTCCGGATATTCTTTGCTTGGTTTAATTCTGGTGATAGCAGGCATGTTCGCCTGGTTTTCAAAAGATCTTCCAACTCCGCAAAAGATCGCCGATAGCAAACCTACCGAATCAACCAAGATTTATGATCGCACCGGCACAATTCTCCTCTATGAAACCGGCGAGCAGAAAAGGACAATCATAACCAGTGATCAGATTTCACCATATTTGAAAGAAGCAACAGTCGCTGTCGAGGACGCTAACTTTTACAATCATCATGGCATTCAAATTACGAGCATTTTAAGCGCAGTCAAGGATAAGCTTTTGGGACACACTGCTGTTTTGCGAGGTGGATCAACCATTACTCAACAATACGTCAAAAACTCGCTGCTAACTTCTGATCGCTCGATTGGACGCAAAATCAAAGAAGCAATCTTGTCAGTCGAACTTGAGTTCATGTACAACAAAGACCAAATTCTGACAATGTACTTAAATGAAATTCCGTATGGAAATGCCACAGCTGGCGCTGAAGCTGCCTCCAAACTTTACTATGGTGTAAGCGCCAAAGATCTTTCTCTTGCGCAAGCAGCGACTTTGGCAGCTATTCCGCAGGCTCCAACAACATATTCTCCCTATGGTACACATGTAGACAAATTAATTACTAGACGAAATCATGTTTTGGATAGAATGGTCGAGACCGGAAAAATCTCCAAAGAAGACGCCGACAAGGCAAAAACAGTGGATACCACAACTGTTGGTGCCGTGATCAAGCCAAAACACGATTCCATTGTCGCCCCTCACTTTGCAATGTATGTTCTAGAACAGATTGCAGATGAATACGGCGAAGACATGGTTCAAAAGCAAGGTTTGAAAATTATTACAACCCTTGATTTCCCAAAGCAACAAGCCGCCGAACAAGCCATTACTGATGGTGCAGCCAAAAACACAAAATATGGAGCCAGCAACGCAGCTCTTGTTTCAGTTGATCCCAAAACGGGCCAGATTTTGGCAATGGTTGGTTCCAAAGATTATTGGGACACCTCTATCGATGGCAATGTAAATGTCGCAGCGGCTCCCAGACAGCCGGGATCTTCCTTCAAACCAATCGCGTATGCCACTGCGTTTAAGAGTAAGGATTTCTCACCATCAAAAGTTCTCTACGACTTCACTACTGACTTTGGTGGGGGCTACATTCCTCACAATTATACCGGGAAAAGCTATGGCCCTGTTACTATCCGCCAAGCCCTCACAAATTCATTAAATGTCCCGGCAGTCAAAATAATGTCGTTGGCTGGTATTGATGAAGTACTACAAACCGCTTCCGATCTCGGCATTGATACATTAACACAGCGAGATCGCTACGGACTCTCGCTAGTTTTGGGAGCTGGTGAAGTCCCTCCGGTTGAAATGGCAGGTGCGTTTTCCGTTTTTGCAACCGGTGGCGTCAAGCACACTGTTACCCCAATTCTGAAAATTTCTGACGCTTCCAACAAAACTCTCTTTGAGTGGACAGCAGACAAAGCAGATGCCAAGCCGGTTCTCGATCCACAAATTGCTTATGAAATTTCTAATATTCTCTCTGACAACAACGCCAGAAGTTTGGTCTTTGGCACGCGCACTGCGCTATACTTTCCCAACAGAACTGTCGCTGTTAAGACGGGTACAACTTCAGATTTTAAGGATGCTTGGACTGTTGGCTACACTCCTTCACTTGCAACCGCCATTTGGGTTGGAAACAGTGATGGCACAGTCATGAAAAGCGGCGCGGACGGTTCGGTTTTGGCTGCCCCAATATTTCATCAATATGTTGAAAAGGCACTCACTGGAGTCCCTGACGAACCGTTCACCCAGCCAGATGGTATCACATCTGTAACAGTCGAGAAATATTCAAACAAATTACCGACTCAATACTCCAAGGAGAAAACAACTGATATTTTTGCTAGCTGGCAGGTGCCAACAGAAAATGACGACGTCAATACCGCCGTTCGCCTTTGTAAAGGTACAAACCTAGTAGCTCCGGACAGCTTGCCAGATCCGCTAGTAACTCTGCAAGTCTATACAAATGTTCACTCTGAACGACCTACAAACCCAAATTGGGAAAACTCCGTCCACGATTGGGCTGTCGCCAACGGACTATCAAGCGCCATTCCGACTGCCAAATGCGATACCAGTGCCCTCACCTTTTCTATCAATTTCACCTCACCTTCGAACAATGACACTCTGAGCGGCTCGACAAACCTTGCTGTTGCCATTTCTAACAGTAACAGCATCAACAAAGTGGAGTATTTCCTAAACAGCGTCTCAATCGGCTCTGCCACCAGCAGCCCCTGGAGCCTTGAATACAATTTCGGTAATATTGACCCAGGTAGTTACAAACTTTCAGCCATTGCGACCGACACAAACGGAGTTACAGCAAACGCTGAAATCAGTGTCACGATCAAAGTTAAGGGAGTCACAATCAGCGGCATCATTATCGACGCTAGCGACACTGTGCATTTAACCGCAACGATGCAGTGGCAAACAAGCGAGCAAACTCTTGACACGGTCACCTATCATCTCGATGGTGGATCCGACATGACCGCTAGTAGTTCTGATAGCCTCACAACCACCCACAAAGCCAACCTGCTCAATATTTTGCCAGGCAAGAAATATTACTATACGATTTCAAGCAAAAGTAGCAACGGTGCGACTGCGACCTCCTCTGGCACTTTTGACTCAAATCACTAAGAGTGAAACTAACTCCGAGAGATCACTGATTTTGGCTGTTATTTCGTAACCCAAATTTTTGGCTTCTTTTTCGCGATCTTTCTGTCTGGTCACATTTCTGACCTCACCGAGAAGTCCAACTTCTCCAAAAAGACAAAGTTTATTAGGCAAAGCCTTGTTTTTGTAAGAAGAAATAATTGCCGCTGTCACTGCCAAATCAACTGCAGGCTCATTTAATTTCATTCCGCCAATTACATTCAAATAAATATCTGAATTTGACAAATTAAAGGCAGTCTTCTTCGTGATCACTGCGGCCAAGAGGTTCAATCGATTGAGATCAAAACCAGAGCTCGTCCTCTTGGGATAACCGAAATGAGTCGGCACAACCAATGCCTGAATTTCGATCAATATTGGCCTAGTCCCTTCTAGTGTTACAGTAACGACACTTCCAGGCGAATTTCGTCGTTCCTGCAAAAATAGTTCGGAGGGATTCTTCACCTCAACCATACCCTCTTCGGCCATCTTGAAAATCCCGACCTCATTGGTCGCCCCAAACCTGTTTTTGACTCCCCTCAAAATTCTGGCGTCATTAAATCTCTCACCTTCAAGATACAGAACTGTATCAACTAAATGTTCCAAAATTCGTGGCCCAGCCAAATTCCCTTCCTTCGTAACATGGCCAATAATAATGACAGGGATTCCGCTGCTTTTGGCAAACTGTTGCAGTTTCATACCACATTCACGAACTTGAACAAGACTGCCAGGTGTTGCATCATAGTCATTGGTAAAAACCGTTTGGATCGAATCAATAATTAAAAGTTTCGGTTCAATCTTTTTCGTTTCATGCAAAACCGCATCAATATCAGATTCCGAGGCTAGACTTAACATAGAATTTGTAATTCCGAGACGATCAGCTCGTAATTTGATCTGGTTTATGGACTCCTCGGCAGAATCATAAAAAGTATGACCAATTCTGTCAGCAACTTGCAAAAGAAGTGTCGATTTACCGATTCCCGGTTCACCACCAATTAGAATAATCGAACCTGGAACGACGCCGCCGCCCAAGACCCGATCTAGTTCGCTAATTCCAGTTTCGAGCCGCGAGGTGTTTTCCGATTTGATATCAGACAAAGTGCTTGTTTCGATCGCTTTCCTGCTACTACCAATATTTGGCTTCGAGCCTTCAAATTTTAGTTCTTTTAGACTATTCCATTCCCCACACATCGGACATTTACCGGCCCAAACCGAAAATTCATTGCCACAGTTCTCACACAGCCAAATTGTTGATTGTTTCTTCGCCATATTTCAATCCTATAATGTTCTACCTTAATCCTTAATCCTTAATCCTTGCCACTTACTCTAATATCTTGAATATTCAAACTTAAATTCTTCTCGCCCTGCCATTCATCAAGGGACAATGTAAAAGCCAAATCATAAGTTTCAGTACTTTTAATCATCTCTTTTTCATAAGGGAAATAAAAATGTATTATCTTGAATCTATGCGGATTTTCCCCCACCACAGCCGATAAATGATCCTTGTTTTTACCAACGAATTTACCAAAGTTTAATTTCGAATTACTGATCATGAAAACGGGACGAGGATTACCCATACCAAACGGTTCAAAATGTATGATTTCTTCATACAAACTTTTCGTTAGTTCACTAAGTTTAACCTCGGCGTCAATTTTTACTTTTGGAATCAAATCGATTGGCTTAATTATTTTGCCTGCTTCCCTTTCCAACAGTTTGACAAAACTTTCGAAGTTTTCCTCCATAACTGTGATTCCTGCTGCACCTTTGTGCCCGCCAAACTTCTTGATATATTCCTCGCACTGTTCAAATAGCTCTACAATATTAACAGAAGAAATGCTTCTGGCACTTCCGACCAAACAATCTTTGTCCTTCGCAAACAGGATGATTGGCCGACCATACTTCTCAACCAATTTGCTAGCCGATGGCCCTATCACGCCCTTTTGCCAGTCTCCCGCCACCACAATTACCTTATTTTGGCCGAGATTATTCTTTTCTATTTGCAGAATTGCTTCTTTCTGAGTCCGATCCATCGCTTCTTGGCGCTCGGTATTTTTCTCATCAAGCCATTTTGCTAACTCCTTCGCTTCAGATTCATCTTCGGTTATCAGCAGCTCGAATGATTTTGTGGCGTGATCGATTCTGCCAGGAGCATTTATCCTTGGGCCGATCTGAAAACCCAAATGATAGGCCCCGATTTCTTCTGGCACGATTTTGGCAATTTCTATCAGTGCCCTTAATCCCAAATTCTTCGTTTTTTGCACCACTATTAGACCATATTTCGCCAAAACACGATTTTCTCCGGTTAGTGGCACGACATCAGAAACAGTTGAGATCGCAACCAAATCAAGTGTCCATTTCCTAAATTTTTCATCAATACTTTCTGGAAAGTAGTGAGCTAACCCTTGTAAGAGTTTGTAAGCGACGCCACAACCGCACAATTCCTTGTATGGATATTTGTCTCCATTTTGTTTTGGATTTATAAGGATTCTTGCATCAGGCAAATCTTCTCCCGGCAAATGGTGATCGGTAATAATCAAATCTATACCGATTTTCTTGCAATAATCCGCCTCCTCCAAACTTCTAATTCCCAGATCAACAGTAATGATTAGTTTACAATTTAAGCCAACCAAATAATCAATCCCCTCCTTGCTCAAACCATACCCACCTTCCCTGTTTGGAATATATACTGCAGCTTCGATCCCTATTGCCCTCATTGTCTTGTAAAGCAAGGCAGCACCTGGTATACCGTCTGCATCATAGTCAGCAAAAATCCCGATCTTTTCACCCTTTTCCTTGGCTTCTTTAATTCGTTCACACGCCGCTTTCATATTTTTCATCAAAAATGGATCAAAAAGATCTTTTTCGAAGTTTGGCTCAAAAAATCTCAATTTATCTGCATCCTCAACCCCAAGATCAACAATCTTTCGATTGAAAAGAATCTGATCAACAATATCATCAAGCTTCCTAGGTGCTATCTCCCAAATTTTATTTTCAGTCATTTCATCCTCGATTCAGTTAATAGAAGTACAATCATATGATGACAAATCTAGAGAGGTTTGTGAAGAGTCAATCAAAAATTTTAAAACTAAAGGAGAATTTTCCAATCTAAAGCTGATTTACATAATTTTCGACAGGGGCATAGTCATCGGTTAGTATTGGAACATCTTGACCAAAATCAGCGGGCAAACTGATCTCATTTTTTAAATCCTGGGCAATCTCGAAATTACTATCAGAATTATCATACTTTGTATGATTTTTGATACCGACCAATATAAAATTCTGAACTAACTTTTGGTCCGTTGGATCATTAACAGCATAAAGTTTAACCTGAGGAAATACGCTGGCAAAAGTCCGGTACTCAGCCTTAATAAATTTATCCCGATCTCCTCTAATCGAGCCAATAACATTTGAAACAATTACGCCATTATCATTCATAGCGTCATAACAATGCATCAGTGTTTCTCTGGTAGTCAACTGAAATGGGATTGAAGTATCGGACTTGTAAGCATCCATTATGAGCAAATCATACTTTTCCTGATTCTGATTTAAATATGTTCGTCCATCCTCAAAAACAAGCTTTTGCCGAGAATCATCTTGATAGAAGAAATAATCTTTTGCAATCTGTAATAATCCTGGATCAATTTCAACTACAGTAATTTTTGAATCAGGATTTTTTCTCAAAAAATCCTTTGGATATGTGAATGTGCCGCCACCAATCATTAACGCGTTTTTTGGTTGAGCCAAAAAATGACTGGCAACTCGGTAAAACTTGGTGTAGTCAAAAACTAAATTGCTATCTCCGTCCAGATAGACAGCGGAGTCAGAACTATTATAATCCCTAGTTAGAAATCGAACCAAACGGCTGTCGCTACCATATTTACCTTCAACAATCATATATCGATCATATGCTGTATCAAAATCTTTCTTCTTAGAATAAGATCGGACCGAAATAATTGTAACTGCAAGTAAAATCATCAGACAAATCACCACAAATTTTTTCTTTTCGCCTCTAACCAAAAACAGGGATGACAACGATGCCATAACTGCCGAAAGAAGCAAAACAATATTGACAGAACCCAAATATGCT
>JAPLVL010000032.1:0-14915 GCA_026397135.1 Candidatus Berkelbacteria bacterium | reverse complement strand
CAGCCATAAATGTGCCAGTAATGCTGCCCAGGGTTGAGATTGCATACAAATTTCCAATGGTGCTACCAGAGTGTTTCAGATTCTCAATTTTAAGCCTGATTCCATAGGGAGAAATCATACCAAGAGCAATACTAGGTGGCCCAAAAAGCATTATTGCGGCAACAATAGAAAGCAATTTATATCTGCTAAACATAAGAAAATCTGGCATCAGAGCAAAATCAGCGATGTATAACCCCATAATGAGGATAGATGCAAACAGAAGCAAAGAAGAAAATATCTTCAATGACAACTCCTTGTCAGCCAACTTGCCACCAATAAAATAACCAAAACTTAAAGCCCCCAAGACTACGCCGATCAGCGCGGTCCAAACAAAAAGGGAGTTACCAAAATATGGCGCCATAAGTCTCGACCCCACTATTTCAATTATCATTCCAACTGCCCCAGAAACAAATAGAGCGATTTCTATAAAATATTTTCCTCTTGACTGAATCATTTTTGAAGCCTCGCAACTTACTTACTTACTTACTTACTTACTTACTATCTGTAATACGCCCAGCCATCGATCCGAAGATCAACATATTCGTGAATATCGGGACGTCGGTCAACCAAGACCAATTTCAGATTATCGAGTTGTTTCTTGCTAGAACGAAGAGAATTAAATTTTACATAAAATCCTGCATCAGTGTTCAGGCTAACATCGAAAGTCGTCTCGTCAATAAAGAAACTAACCGGCTTAATATTCACAGTCGGAAAAATGCCACTCTGAATATTTGAAATAAATGCAATAAAGCTTGGCGAGACAAGAGTACTGCCAGCAACAACCGGCAAGTTTTTCTTGTCGATAACAATCGGTAATTTTGGATCAACCTGATCAACAATTTCCTTGGTGACCTCTCCCTCAGAACTGATCAAATAACTTTTGCCTCCACTTTGCCAAACCATCTGACCATCTCGCTCAAGCACAACAACTTTCAGAGCATTTGGAATCCCGCGATAAATATCAACTCTTTTGATCTCGGGGTGCTTGTCCATTAATTCTTTTTCAGTCTCGTTGACATTAAAAAAGAAAATATTATTATTGAGCGGAATTTCTTTCTGGATTTCGTCAGCCGAGAGCAAGTTTGTGCCTTCGACGATTATATCTTTTATTTGGAAGTATTTTGAAAAAAAAGCAAAGTATGCACAGACTACGATAAGCAAGAGATAAAAAATGTAACGAAAATTAAAATGGGGTAAATGAAAACTACCCTCTTTCTTCTGTTTCGCCTTGTAAATCGCCGGGTTCCGATATTTCTTGTAGCCTTCACCCAAACGATAACGATTCGCTCGATTATTTTTGCCTTCTACCATTGGCCAATATATTCCACCTCTTCTGCTAATTCTATATTTGATTTCTGAATTACCACCTCCCGTGCCTTTTGAGCCAATTCTCGCACATCAGAAGCAGTTGCGTTCTTCTTATTGATCAAAAAGTTAGCGTGCTTTTGCGAAAAAGCCGCCCCGCCCTGTCTCATTTTTTTTGCGCCAGCTTGATCGAGCAAATATCCAGCCGCTAATTCTTTGCCTATCCCGGCATTTTTGAAAAAACTCCCAGCCGAAAACTCGCCCAATGGTTGAGATAATTTCTTTTTGGCAATATTTTCCTGCATCATCCGAAGAATTTCATCTCTGCGTCGTTGAACCAATTGGAGAGTGACCGTCAAAATCACCGGCTTGAAGGAATCTTTTTCCTTTTTTAGTATAGAGGATCTGTATCCAAATCGCATCCATTCACTATCATGTCGAACAATTGCACAATTTCCATCTTTGAGCGTCAACAAGGTTACTGACTTAACGAAATTACCAATTTCGTAATTGAAAGCCCCAGCATTTCCATAGACAGCGCCGCCAACCGTTCCCGGTACACCAAACAGAAATTCCAATCCACCCAAATCTCGGCCTGCAGCAGCATTGATCAGACTTCCCAAGTTTACACCTGAGTCAACAATTACTTTGGATGATTCCGAGCTGAAAACAATATTGTTGCTTTCATTTTTGATTACTAATCCGCGGAAACCTTGATCGGAGGGCACAATATTGTAACCCCCACCAAGAATAAAGAAAGCAAGATTGTTCCTACAGGCCAAAGAAACGGCCAAAGTAAGTGAAGCAATGTCTTTTGCTCGATAGAAAAAATCCGCATTTCCGCCGACTTTGAGACTGGAAAAATTTGCCAATGGCACATTTTCCTCTAGTCCAGTTCCCAATTCCTTTGACAAAATATTTGTAATCTCGCTCATTTTTTCTCCAATAGTTTATCGGAAATTTGATAGACTGGTGGAATCCCAATTGTTAGTAATACGGAATTTTCGTCAAGTGTTTTTGAGAGATCGTCAACTATCTCCTCGTCAGTTGCATAAAATATCGCATTTTTCTTGTGTTTATTTATCTCAAAAACCAAATCCTCGGAACTTACAGGCAAGACTTCATCGCGCCCAGGCACGAAATATATTGGCTTGACAATGACTCTATCAGCCTCAGTAAATGCAGTTGCGAAACGATCAAGCAATGGCAAAATGCGCTTGTATTGATGTGGCCAAAATACAACAATTTTTTTCTTGTCCGGATATTTCTGGGACAGGGCAGCAATAGTAGTGGAAATTTCAGTCGGGTGATGACCATAATCATCAATCAAGTCTGCGCCGTTATAATTTCCCCTTAACTCCAAGCGACGATGCGCGCCACCAAATTTTGACAACGACTTCTCGACTACATTCCTATCAATTCCGAGATAATCAGCCAGAGCCAAAACCGAGAGCGCATTCTGAATATTATGTCTGCCCGGTACCGTGAGAGCGAAATCCAAATGGTTGTAGTCTTCTGAATTAAAACCATATTTGATAACCTTCGGAGCGATATCTTCATCATCAACTAATCTTCTGACATTTTCATCATCACTACAAGCAATAATCGCGCCGTTCTTCGAAACATTATTCAGATATTGACCAAATGCCAACATAATTTCTGAAATTCCAGCCGGATATGTGTCTAAATGCTCTTCTTCTACATTTGTCAGTATCAAAATCTCAGGGAAAAAATCAAGAAAACTTCGGTCGTATTCACACGCTTCCAAAACAAACCAATCAGATTGACCAATGCGCACAACATCGTTGTTGAATTCTCTTACCTCGTCTCCGACTAGGACTGTCGGATCAAAACCAGCTTCAACAAGGAGTAATCCAACCATTGCTGTAATCGTGGTCTTCCCGTGCATACCGGAAATGGCAATCAGCCTTTTGTCCTTGGTTAATTCACCAATAATTTCCGAACGCTTGACGACCCTAATATCCAGCCTTTGAGCTGCTTCAACTTCAACCCAGCCAGCGGATCCAGGATTTACAGCCGAAGTTCGGACAACTACGTCAATATCGGGAGTAATATTTTCGCTACTGTGACCTTTTAATTTTAGGTCAGAGCCAGACACCAAATTTCCCTGGCTTTCCAAGTATTTTTTGATACCCCGCATTGAGACACCCATTTCTCCGATCAAATGATATTTCATTATTTTATCTCCTTCAAAATTTCATCACAAACGATTTTTGTCCCATCGTGCGGGAAAAGCTGCTTTGCCTTAGTTGAAACCTCCTTCAGCTTCAATCTATCATGAGCAAACATTTCCTCAATTATCTTGGATAACGACTCAGAATTCAATTCATCATCATCAATGCTAACCGCGCCGCCATTAGAAGTCAAATAATCAGCATTAAGCGTCTGGTGATTCTGAGCCGAATGCTTCCATGGGACAAGGATCATCGCTTTGCCCAGGATAGCTAACTCCATAATTGTACTTCCTGCTCGAGTTATTACAAGATCAGCCAAGTTCATTGCGAGAGCCATCATATCCCTGTCCTTGTTAACCGACAAGAAATCACACAAATAATAACTACCCTTTTCCTCTTCTGACAAACTTTTTTCAAATTCACGGGCCAAATCAATACTGTGTTTCCCCGCCTGATGAATAATATTATATTTCTTCAGTAAATCCTTGGCAGAACCAACGAAAACTTCACTCAAATGAAGTGAACCTTGGCTTCCACCAGTAATCAGAATGCAGGGTTTATCGGTTTTGAAACCGAAGTAAGAGGGCGAAACTGAAACTTTGTTCTCGTAATTTTCACGCAGAAGCGGACCAGACCAGACCAATTTCTCCTGATCAATTTCAGGGTAATATTTGGCTGGATAACCAACAAAAACTCTACTGGCATCACGGGACATTGTTTTGTTTGCTTTTCCCATCTCGATATCCGACTCATGAATAAAATATGGAATTTTTAAATAATTCGCAGACAAGACGATAGGCAAAGAAACATGACCGCCCTTCGCAAAAATCATTCTCGGTTTTTCCCGCCGAAGCATTTGAATTGACTGAATTACACCAATTGATAAATTGCAAAATTCAGAAATATTTTTGAAAGTAAAATATCGATTCAGCTTACCTGACCTGATCACTCTGTAGTCAGGCAAATTTGAATAAAATGGCGCTTCTATCTCTCCGCCACTACCAACAACAATTAATTTAAGACTTGGATCGGCTTGGCGCAATCTCTGATATACTGCCAAAATTGGGGCAGCATGACCACCCGTTCCGCCACCGACCAGTAATACTTTTTCATACTTTTTCATACTATTTACCATTTTTTATTCTGATTAGTCATTTGGTATTTTGAGATATTAGTCAAGACCCCAACAGCCGCCAATAAAATAATAATCGAAGTGCCGCCATAGCTAATAAATGGCAGCGGTATTCCGGTCAGTGGAACAATCGCAAACATAGCTGCAATATTGATCGCCATTTGACTAAAAATCCAAACAGTGACCCCTATTGCTACCAATCTGCCAAATATATCAGGCGCATTCCGAGCAATTCGAAGCCCCCTATATGCTATGAAACAAAAAACAACTATAACTAAAGCGGAACGCAACGCCCCAAGCTCTTCGCAAATTATCGCGAAAATAGAGTCAGTATGAGCTTCAGGAAGATATAAGTATTTTTGTTTACTTTGACCAAACCCCAAACCCCATAACCCTCCCGAGCCAATTGCAATCAGGGCGTTTTTGATATGATAACCTGCACCGGTTGAACTTGCATCAGGGTTAAGGAACGTTAATATTCGTTGCATTCGATACGGCTCAATTTTTATCAGAAGCCAGACGCCAAATGTACCGATACCAAGCGATGCAATTAACTGAATAAATGGGGCGCCCGAGACCAGAAACATTCCAGCTGATATTAATATAATTACAGCGAGCGTACCGAGATCTTTTTGCAATGCCATCAAAACAGCAATTATTCCAATAGCAATCAGAAACGGATAAAAAGATTTTGCAATATTCTTCAGGTTTTCTCCCTGCTTGGAGAATAATCCAGCAAGATAAAAAATGAATGTTAGCTTAGCTAGCTCCGCCGGCTGAAAATTAAAGCCGAGTGAAATCCAACGATATTCATGCGCCAAACCAAGCGGGGTCAAAACTACCGGCAATAGGATTAATCCGATAGTAGCAAAAAACATCCAAGAGGCATTCTTTTGCCAAAAATGATAATCAATTGACTGAGTCGCAATCCAAGCAACCAGGCCGATACAAATCATATAAAACTGGTGCTTCAGGTAATATTTATCAGTCGCACCATCAGTCACCTCCAGAGAATAATATTTGGAGACAGAATAAATCATTATCAAACCAAAAGCGATCAAGGCAAAGACTGCCAAAGAAAGCAAGTAATCAGAATGTTTTCGATGTTTATTCATTGATATAGAAGGGGTATCTTTAGTGCCCCTTCGTTTTCTTTCTTAATTCCCAGAACGACTATTTAGATTTAAAACTGCTTCTTTGAACTTATCACCCCTGTCCTTATAATTTTTGAACATATCAAAACTGGCACAGGCAGGGGATAGAATTACAACATCGCTGGATTTAGCAGATCGTGCTGCTTTTTGAACAATTTCATCAATGTTCTCACCTCCAAAAATAATTTCACCTCCAAAACCAGCGGATTGAAGAGCAATTTTAATTCTGCTGGCCTCAATTCCAATCAAAATTACAGCCTTTACATTATTTTTTGAAATAACTTCAGCTAATTCCTTGAAGTCGGCACCCTTCTCGCTCCCTCCCAGAATCATAATTTTGTCCTGACTGAATGATTCAATCGCAGCAATCGTTGGACCTGGATTTGTCGCAAATGAATCATCGACAAATAGTACTCCGTCTATTTCATCTACCTTTTCTAGACGATGCGGTAAACCCTGAAAGTCTCTAACCACTTCTCGAATCAGCGGAGTTGGAACATCTAAAATTTTAGCAACGATGGAGGCTGCCGCAATATTTTCCAGATTGTGCCGGCCAATCAGAGATATTTCTCTGAGCGAACAAATTTCTTCCTCTTGTCCTAGCATTCGAACTATAACTTTGAGGTCACCGCTCTCGCTTCGAACAAAGGCGTCAGCGCCATTTTCATTTTTGGAAAAGTAATATCTAGAAGATAGTAGTTTATCAATAATTTCGTCGCTAAAGGTTGAATTCATATTCAATACTGCAATATCACCTTCTTTCTGATGAATCAGAATTTGGCTTTTGGCCTCTTTGTATTCCTCAAGCGTCTGATGGTAATCGAGATGATCAACCCCAAGATTGGTGACGACAGCAATATGCGGGCTCTGCCCTAAATCGGCAAGCTGAAAATTTGATAATTCCAGGACAACAATATCGCCCTCCCTCAACTCTGGGATTAAAGTAATTGCTGGCTTTCCAATGTTACCCGCCAAATAAATACTGAATTCTGAGTTCTGAGCTCTGAGTTCTTCACTCAAAATTTCCGATATCAAAGAAGCTGTCGTACCTTTGCCCTTCGTGCCAGTGACTCCGATAATCGGGCAAGGGCAAAGGTCAAAAAATAGCTTCATCTGAGAACAAATCTCGACGCCGTCCGCCTTCGCTGCCAGGAGAGATGGGTCGTTGGAATAGATTCCAGGAGAACGAAATACTACGTCAAACTGAGCCAAGTTATCTAAATAATTTGACCCCGTTATGAAATTGTACCCCGAAGAATCAAGAACTTTTATAATTTCATCTCTAAGTTCAGAAACCGATTTTTCTCGCAGTTCTTTCTTCGACAATCTATCACAAATCGAGAGAGATCCAACTTTCCCGTCCAAAAACTGGACAAGTGCTAGGCCTTCGACTGCCAATCCGAGAATTGCAACGTTTTTATTTTTCAAATCATCTAATTTCATAAAGCTGGCATTTCCTTCGCTCCCGAATTACTTTTTAATTCCTTGATCATTTCCTTAATTTTCGCAATTCGTCGCTCATCAATTTGATGACGATGTTCCAGTATTCTGATTCTTTCGATTTGCCGAATCAAACCGATTGCTTCTTCGAGATATTTTATGTCTGAAGCCGCGTCAGAATTGTCAGGCTTATTATTGATAATTCTTTTGCCCAGATTACCCTCAATCTCAATTTCCTCCATATCCAAATCAAAATCGACCGGTTTCCCCTGCAACCCAACATATGCCTCTCTTGCCTGATCGATATCGTGCCGAAGTTTGTTCGTCTCACTCTGTAAATAATCGAGAATAACTTGATCAATTTCTACTGAATTGCCGACACCAGTGCTTTGTTCAATTTCTTCATTCATATAAATCTTTTATTAATATTATCTTAGATTTGTACCGCCGCCAACGAGAGCAAGGGCAAGTCCGGCAACCGTCAAAACAGCACTTAAGACCCAAAAGCGCATTGTAATTTTGTACTCTGGCCAACCGATTGCCTCCAGATGATGATGTATCGGCGAAGACAAAAACACTTTCTTGCCATTTCGCAATTTCTTTGACAAAAATTGGATTATAAAACTCAATCCTTCTATTGAAAACACTAGGGTTATCAAGAGGAGTGGTACAACACTATTGGTCAGAAAAGCAACTACCCCAAGTGTCATCCCGAGTGCCATACTTCCAGTATCACCCATGAAAAACCTGGCTGGCGGAATATTGAACCAGAGAAACGCCAGAAGTGCACCCATAATAGTAGCACAAAAAACAGCAAGCCCGGCCTGTCCGTGTACAAGTGCGATTATTGCAAAGGCACAATAAGCAAGTGCAAAAATTCCACCCGCCAATCCATCCAGGCCATCGGTTTCGTTCGAAGAAAATGCCATCCAGACAAGTACAATCACGAAAAGTGGGATATACCAAGCCCCAATCGTATAATCGCCAAAATGAGGGATGTGTATCGAATTCCAGTCAAGTTTTTGATAGAACCAAATACTGCCGGCCAGTGCAATCAGGGCATATATCGGCAATTTCTGCTTAAGGCTCAAACCGCCGCCCTTTTCGCCAATTCCACGCACGTTCAAAATATCGTCAACTGCCCCAACAATGCCTGTTGCAACGAGCGAAAACAATGGAAGCCAGGTTGCTTGTCTAGAAAGATTGAAAATTACAGTTAGCACAGCAGCCGTCACCCAGATCAAAAGTCCCCCCATTGTTGGAGTCCCGGCCTTTTTTTCGTGAAGTTTGGCCATAATCGGAGCATCCTTACTGTCTCTGATTGTTTTGCCAAGTTTGTTTCGATACAGGAAATTTGTAAGTAGCGGAGTCCAAATCACAGCGATGATAAACGAGGCGACAGCCAGCCAGAACATCCGAATTAAATCGTTTGGGATTAAACTGAAAGTTTCCATATTTCTCCTTATTTATTGTTTTTCTTGCGGAGCCAAAATGATGACTGCCTAACCAGCAAAGATTTAGCTTCAACAGGATTCTTCATCAATCTTTTGGTTACTTCTTCGAAAAAATTGTTGTTTTGTGAAGCTTTAATCAGAACTAAATCGTCCTTGATTATAAAATCATCCAATTTATTCATTAATTCAGAACGATTCATGAAAGCGAAACTGCCAGAGCCAAAGTTTTGAGCCATCAACGCAGCATTTGGACCGGCAAACAAAGCTAGGTCACATTTCCCCTTTGCAAATTTTGCGATCTGCACGTGTGCCTCTTTTTCTAGGCCACCCAATTCATTCATATTACCAAGAATCAAAACCTTTCGCCTCTGAACATCAATTTCAGCAAGAATAGAGATTGCTGCTGCAACCGATGCCGGACTGGCGTTGTATGTATCGTCAATGATTGTAACCCCATTCTTACCAGCGATCAAGTTCATTCGTCCTGGAATCGGTCTCAATTTCTCAAGTGACTTCTTGATCTCAAGTGATTGAATTCCAAACCACTGACCAACAGCAAAAGCAAGTAAATTTGCATAAATAAATTGTCTCCCCAAAACCTTGGACTGAATTGAAATCTTCTGGCCGGTGGTTTCAATTCGATAATCTGTTCCACTCAGAGTCAAATTCACGCCAAGAGCCTTGTATGTAGCTTTAGAGCTCTCTCCCTGACTCACCGTGACAACATTTTTCTGATCAATTTTGGACAAATCAACATCATCTGAATTGGCAAAGAGAATACCGTCATTTTTTAATATCTTCGAAATTGAAATCTTCTCCTCTTTTAAGTGTTCATGATTCCGAAAGTTAGCAATATGAACAGGCGCAGTCGAAGTTATCACTGCCAAATCAAGATTGACAATAGTGCCAAAATATTTAATATCCCCAGGATGCTCTACCCCCATCTCCAAAATCAAATATTTAGGATATTCTTTTTCGTAAGTTTTGAAATACGCACCGACCAAAAAACATGGCCAAAGAAATTTTGGCGGCAACTCTGTATAACCCAAAATTGTTAAAGGAATGCCAATCTCTGCATTTAAGTTTCCGAAATTGGCTCTAACATCATTCCCAAAACGGTCTTTTAGCACCTGGTACAGTGCTTCTTTGGTTGAACTTTTGCCTACCGATCCTGTAATCCCGATCACAAAAGGCTTGTGCTCCGCCAGCACTTTTCGAGCCAATGAAGCCAAAATGTAATAAATAAATTTTAATGCATACTTTTTCATACTTTTTGCTCACTTGTCTTAATCACTTGCTCACCTATTTGTCCCACCCAAGTTCAAGGCGGGGAGAGCCTGCTCACTATTTAATTGGTTCCGTCGGAGTGACCCTATAATGATAGTTTAGCAGAAAATTCGATATGTCGCCAAATAGCGGAACAGCCGTAGACTCAGCATATTTAGAAGTTTTGGGTCGAGTCAACTTCACGATCATAGCGTACTTAGGATGATCAGTTGGAGCAAACCCTGCTGCTGAGTGAATATATATCCCCAATTTCTCTTCATTGTCTTCATAACCACCGCCAGCTTTGGCAATCTGTGCGGTACCTGTCTTGGCTGATATCTTAAATCCTGGGACTTGGGCCTTTTTCGCCGTTCCTTTCATAACAACTTCGTACAGCATTTGTCTCATATCTTCAGCTGTTTTCTGACTAATTATCTGTTGGCCTTCTTGCTTCTCAACTTGCTTTTCGGTCCCATCAGAATACACTATCTTATCAACAACGTGAGGATAGATATATTTGCCATTGTTAGCAATTGCAGCATATGACGAGAGAAGTTCAATCGGAGTCACTGCAATACCCTGGCCAAACGAGATAGTGGCACGATTGATGTCCTGCCAGCTTTTGAGAGGCGGAGCATTCCCTGCTACCTCAGAATCAAGATCGATCCCTGTCCGATCGAAAAATCCATATGACTTAATATAATTATAAATGTCAGCATTTGACATTTTGTTTCCAACCCAAACCATACCAACGTTATCAGAGTTTTGTAATACTTGAGTCATAGTTTCCTGTCCAAAAGCTTTCCCCTCAGCAGTATGAATTGTATAACCCTGGACTTCAATAGACTCGCCGAAATTGCTCGAGGTATCAGGAGTGACCAAACCCTTGTCCATCGCCATCGACATAATGATCGGTTTGAAAATACTTCCTGGCTCAAATTGACCAGCGATAGCTGGATTCATAAACAAGCTTGGATCAGTTTGGGCTTGTGTCTGGTAGTCATTCGGATTGAAATTCGGCGAACTAGCCATAGCCACAATTCCACCCGTTTGAATATCCATCACAATAACAGTTCCAGCCTCAGCCTGATAATCCGTAATGGCCTGCGTTAATTTCTTTTCCACGTAGTACTGGACCGAGCGATCGATTGTCAGGACATAACTGGTGCCATTCTGCGGATCTCTTTGCTCAAGCAGGCTAATCATTCGGCCAAGGGTGTCTTTCTCACCAACAACATCCCCTTCTTTGCCTTTCAGCTCATTATTATAGTGTCCCTCAAAGCCATAATTGCCTTCGCCACTTGAATTAACAAAACCCAAGATTTGAGAGGCCAAATTGTTCTCTGGATAATATCTATTATATTCAGGGGTAACATAGACACCTTCAACATTTTCACTCATTACCGCATCGGCTTCAGCCAATGTCAAATTCTTTTTCAGAGCAGGAATATACATTTTTTCATTATTAATCTTGTCAAAAATAGTTTTGGACGGAACCGAAAGAAGGGTTTCCAATTGATCAGCCGCTTTTTGCTTGTTCTTTACATGATTCGGCACAATCCAAACCGAAAAATTCTTCACATCAAAAGCCAATGGGTAATAACTCGTACTATCGACAACTGAGTCATGAACTAATATTTGACCTCTTTGCGCCATCTGAACCTGCTCAAATCTCTGTTGAGCTTGAGCCGAATCCAAATAATAAGCGTGTTTAACTACCCCGATCGTATACATACGGTAAACTATCACCAAACTAATAAGCGCAAAAAAAGCGCCCATTAGTTGAAAACGCAATTTGGCACTCATAGGCGTATTATACCAAAAAATTTAATTTGATGTGGTGGCACCTCCCAGATGTTCAACATTGCCAACCTGCTCCATCCCCTGATTAGCAACGCCCTGATCGACAGACTGAAGCGATTTTAGTCTGGTTTGCTCGGCTTCTAGCCTTTCCTTCTCCAAACTGAGAGAGTCTTGTTTGCTCTGCAAATCGTTAAGTTTAACACTGCGACTTGCGCCAGCCGTTGACTGACTCAAATATACTACCGCCAAAACAGCGATAATTATTATTGTGACAAATCTGATTGCGGTCGGTCCAACCGAAAAACCGCGTTCGACCGTCTTCTTCTTGACCCCCAAATCTGCAGAACTGCTATTTGTAACAATATATCCTCGTCCCAAGTTCCCTCCATAATTTGTTTAAATTACCTCTTCCTCAATTCGTCACTTAAGTCATCAGCCAGCATTTTTTTGTTTTTCCCTTTTTGAACGATCACAATACTGACAGAACACGAGTAATCACTCAGAATTCCACTTTCTTGCAAAATTTTTGTTTTTGTTTGCGTTAAGCTTAACCCCTCCTTTGTCCTCCTCCGTCGAGAATCGACGCCCTGAGTTTGTAGAAGGGCGAGTTACTCATATTTCAAACGAGGTTTTGAGCTAAGCTTAATTGCTGGCTGCTGACCCAAGAAACGAATTATAAATGTACAACACTAATGCTTATTTCTGAATTCCTAATTCTTACTGCATTAAATTAGAATCCCAACCCCTCTAAATTCTCGGCAATCTCCTCAGAATTTTTCTCCATCTCTTCTTTGAACGATTGCCATTTGCTCTCTGACCAAATTTCCAACCGATTATACATTCCAGCGACGATCGCCTTGCCCTTGATCTCGGCATAATCTGCTAAATATTTAGGCAGATTGACACGACCATTCCGGTCGATCTGACATTCTACCGCGCCGGACAAAATGAAACGTGCAAAAGCTCTAGCATTCTTCTGAGTCACTGGCATTTCGGCTATCCTAGCGGCTAATTCCTGCCAATCATTTTTGGGATAAATCCAGAGGCAATTATCAAGCCCTCGTGTCACCACACACCCATTTGCCAAATCAGCACGGAATTTTGCCGGTAGGGAAATCCTTCCTTTGTCATCGATTGAATGCTGGTACTCACCTATAAACATAATCCAAATTCCTTAGACAACTTAAGATGATAAGTGACTCAGCAATATTCTGTTTCACTGTGCTAATTCTCCCACTTTTTCCCACAATTCACCACTAATACTCATTTTAGTAGTGAATAATATTTAAGTCAACCACCTGTATCCACAAAGCTGTGGAAAGACTGTGGAGATCTTGTGGATTATGGGTGGATAACCTGTGTCTAAGTCAGGACAATGCTGAAATTTATCTAGTGTCAGACTAAACAATTTATGTTTTTTCCAATACACACCAAAAACCGCAGGAGAATTATACTTCCACAAATATTAGAGAGAGAAATTTAATAATTACCGAAGTTTCCCTTCGATCTGAGAAACTATTTCGTCAATATTAATGCGTTCCTGAGTCATTGAATCACGATCTCTCAGTGTGGCTGTTTTGTCAGCCAAAGTGTCGAAATCGACAGTAATACACCAAGGTGTACCTATCTCGTCTTGGCGGCGGTAACGACGACCAACGGAACCAGATTCGTCGTAATACGTTGTAATACCAGATTTTTTCAATTTAGCCACAATTTCACGAGCTATTTCTGGCAGGCCCTCTTTTTTGATCAACGGGAACACTGCGACCTTGATCGGCGCAACCTTAGGATTCAATCGCAAAGTAATCTCTCCTTCCGCTCGCCCATCGCTTCCATCTGACTCGTCAAAGGCATCCGTCAGGATTGCTAGAGCAGCGCGGTCAACTCCAAGTGCTGGCTCGACAACATATGGCAGGTATTTTGAGCCCATTGTTTCGTCGAAAAATTTCAAGTCAAGACCAGAGACCTTTTCGTGCTGGGACAGGTCGTAATCTGTACGCTGCGCAATCCCGCCAAGCTCCGACACACCAAAAGGGAATTTGTATTCGACATCAGAAGTTCCAATAGAATAAAAGGACAATTCCTTCTCGTCGTGTGCCCGAATACTCAAATTCTCAGACTTAATTCCTAATTCCAGATAGAATTCTTTTGCTTTCTCTATCCAGTATTCGTACCATTTCTTGCTTTCCTCCGGATTTGGCTCGATGAAAAATTCGATCTCCATTTGCTCAAATTCACGAGTTCTGAAGATGAAGTTACCCGGTGTAATTTCATTGCGAAAAGACTTCCCGATTTGAGCAATCCCAAACGGCGGTTTAACTCTAGTTGACTGAATCACATTTTTGAAATTAAGAAAAATTCCCTGGGCAGTCTCTGGTCGCATATAAGCAACAGATGAGGAATCATCGGTTACGCCAACAAATGTCTTGAACATCAAATTGAATTCCCTGGCCTCAGAGAAATCATGCTCGCCACCAGCGGTACACAATACCATGCTTGTCATTTCTTTTGTCATCCCGAGCTTGTCGAGGGATCCCATCACAGCGTTAGCGGCGACTCCACCCTCTGCCATTTTAGTTTTGACTTCCTGCACATGGTCAACTCTGAATCTCTGATGGCATTTCTTACACTCAACCAACGGATCAGTGAAAGAATTGAGATGGCCGGACGCTTCCCAGGTCTTGGGATTTTGGATAATAGCCGAATCAAGTCCGACAATATTATCTTCACCAATAACAAATTTCTTCCACCAGTAGTCCTTGATGTTTTTCTTCAGTTGGCTTCCGAGAGGACCAAAATCATAAGCATTGGCAAAACCGCCATAAATTTCACTCGCCGGATAGACAAATCCCCGCCTCTTGCACAATGAAATAATTTTGTCCATGATTTCCTCTTTTTTTTTTGTTATATATTTCATTTTATATCTTAATTTTGCCTTAACTTTACCATTTTAGTTTCCTTTTATCAACAAAACGATGTCAAAACCAGGCTCCTCACTCTTTAGTGTGGTAAATTCGTGCTCAGCTGAACACGAAAAAGTTGTACGGCAAGTTTTTGTTAATTTTTTGCAATAAAAAAGTGGTAACCTCTTAAGGAAACGTTGAAATTTCTTAGGAGGGTTACCACA
>JAPLVL010000022.1 GCA_026397135.1 Candidatus Berkelbacteria bacterium | reverse complement strand
TCGCGAGGTTGGCTTGTACGGCAGTAACGCTGACTACTCGCTTGAGTACTTGGGCGTTCGGTTTCTGGTGAGAAAAGAGGCTTAAACTTTAAACCCTTAATCTTTCTTTTCCCCTTTATCTTTAACCCTTAAAAAATTTTAACTAGAGTCACTGTGAAGAGTGACTGATATTATTAACAAACAAAATCTTAATTTTGCAAGATTGAATATTTTTACGTTTCTTGGTTAAAATAAAGTTGCATCTAGTAAATAACGAAGGCAAAAGAGATTGATTCCGGCTTGCATTGGGATCAGCTATTGAATTTGCCACAGAATAGGAGATTCAAATGAGCGAGAAATTGGTTTACAGATTTGGCAATGGCACCGCCGATGGCAATGGTGAGATGAAAAGCGTTCTCGGTGGCAAAGGCGCCAACTTAGCCGAGATGGCAGGACATCCGAAGCTGAAATTACCGGTTCCAGCCGGAATTACGATTCCAACCACAGTTTGCACACACTATTATGAAAACAAGCGCAAATATCCGGCTGATCTGGAGAAGGAAGTCGAAAACGGGGTTAAATTTATCGAAGAGGTAATGACGCGTGGCTTTGGTAATCTCGAAAATCCTCTTCTTGTTTCTGTCCGCTCTGGAGCCGCCAAATCGATGCCTGGCATGATGGAAACGATTTTGAATGTCGGTTTGACCTCGAAGACGATTCCTGGCTTGGTCGTAAAGACTGGCAACGAATGGTTTGTCTATGATTCATATCGCCGGCTCCTCATGATGTACTCCGATGTCGTGATGGAGAAAGCGGCCGGGATCGAGCCAGCAGAGGAGACAGAAGCAGTTCGTCGTCAGCTTGAGCATTTTCTCGGCGAGTTCAAGAAGGACAAGGGCTACAAATCCGACACTGATATGAAAGTCGAAGATTTGAAGTTGATCTGCAAGGAATTCAAGAAAATTATCAAAAAGACTCTCAAAAAGGACTTCCCTGACGATCCATGGGCACAACTTTGGGGCGCGGTTGGAGCCGTTTTTGCTTCATGGATGGGTAAGCGCGCTTGTGAATATCGTCGGATCGAGAATATTCCCGACGCCATGGGCACGGCTGTCAATATTCAGGCTATGATATTTGGCAATCTGAACGATCTCTCTGCTACCGGTGTTGCTTTTACTCGCAGTCCCGAGACGGGGGATGACGCCTTTTATGGTGAGTTTTTGGTCAAAGCTCAAGGTGAAGATGTCGTTGCTGGCATCCGGACTCCTGCCCCGATCAACGAATCTTCCAGAAATTCCCACAACAAACACTTAGAGACTCTGGAAGAGTGGATGCCGAAGGTATACAAGGAACTTCATGCAATTCGGGACCGTTTGGAAATTCACTTCGCCGATATGCTTGATGTCGAATTTACCATTGAGGATAGGAAGCTCTGGATGCTTCAATGCCGGGTTGGTAAGCGCAATGGTATTGCAGCCGTCCAGATGGCACTTGATATGCTGAAGGAGAAATTAATTGACGAAAAAACTGCCGTAATGCGTGTCAGACCGGAACAGCTCGATGAATTACTTCATCCTGTCATTGATCCGGTGGCAGAGAAATTGCACAATCCTGTCGCCAAAGGTTTGCCGGCTAGCCCTGGTGGTGCTCATGGCGAGATCGTTTTCACAGCCGAAGATGCCGTTGCCGCTGCCAAGAAAGGCAAGCATGTCATATTGGTGCGCGACGAGACCAGTCCGGAAGACGTAGCAGGGATGAGAGCCGCCCAGGCGATTTTGACTGCTCGAGGAGGACGAACTTCTCACGCTGCCCTAGTTGCCAGAGGTTGGGGCAAATGTTGCGTCGTTGGTTGCGACACTCTCCAGATTGATTATCGCAAGAAAACTTTGACAGTCGGGGAAATCGTTTTGAACGAAGGTGATGTCATCACTGTCAACGGCACGAATGGCCATTTCTATGTCGGCGCTTTGCCAATGATCAAGGCGACCAACACGATGAAAAATCTCGAAGCCTTCATCAAAATCTGCGACAAACATCGTGATCTGAAGGTGAGAGCCAATGCTGATTCAGCCAAGGATCTGAAGCAAGCTTTGGAATTTGGTGCCGAGGGCGTCGGCCTCTTCCGCGCCGAGCATATGTTTTATGGCGAAGGTTCGGACAAACCGCTCTTCCTGCTTCGCAAGATGATTATCTCTGTCTCACTCAAGGAACGGCAAAAGGCTCTGGACGAATTGTTTGTCCATGTCAAAGCCGACATCAAGTCAGCTCTCGAAGCGGCGGCCGGTTTGCCCGTCACGATTCGGTTGCTTGATCCACCCCTTCACGAATTTGTGCCAAAAAATCCGACCGAGCAGAAGAAATTAGCCGACAGTCTGAAAATTTCTGCAGAAGAATTCACAGAGCGTGCCAATAAACTTCATGAAAGCAATCCGATGATGGGACATCGCGGCGTTCGTCTCGGAATAACTCATCCCGAAATCACGGCAATGCAATGCCGAGCCATTTTCGTGGCTGCCGCCGAGATTATCAAGGCTGGCGGCAAGGCCAAGCCGGAAATTATGATTCCGGTTGTTTGCACCGAACTAGAGCTTATAAATCAGAAAGTGATAGTCGAAGCCGAGCACAAGAAAGTTGTGGCTGAATTTGGTTTCAAAATCCCACACCATTTCGGTACGATGATCGAAATTCCCAGAGCTTGTATTGTTGCTGACAAGTTGGCAGTCGTTAGCGAATTCTTCTCCTTTGGTACCAATGATCTAACTCAGATGACCTTCGGTTTCTCTCGAGATGATGCTGGCAGCTTCGTGCCATCCTATCTCGACGCTGATATTATTCCGGCCGATCCGTTCCAAACACTCGACCAATCCGGAGTCGGTGAGCTCCTGAAAATGGGACTTGATCGTGGCCGAAGCGTGAAGAAGGATTTAAAAATTGGCATTTGTGGTGAGCATGGCGGTGATCCAGAATCGGTTAAATTTTGCCACAAAGCCGGCCTCTCGTATGTTTCCTGCTCGCCTTTCAGAATTCCAATCGCCAAGCTGGCTGCGGCTCAAGCGGCGATAGAAAATCCCCGCACTAAGTAAGCTATTGGGTTTATCCACAAGTTATCCACAGTTTATCAACTGGAATAATTTTCTCTTTTGCAATAGACTGAGCGAAAGGAGAGGATAGCAATTTTTGCTGTTCTCTTTTTCGAACGCCAAAGGGAGGGAAGTGAGATGACAGTCGAAGAGGTGGCAATTGGCCGCGAAGTAGAAATCCTGTCCCTGGCCAGTCTGATCGACATTGACTGCCAGCCGGTTTGGCGGACAGTTAGTCTGAGGCTTGCTCAGATTAACAGACTGGAGCAAGTTCGCAAGACAGTTGAAGGGATTGAGAATTTGGCCGCCAATATCGAAGAGCTCGGCAATTTGGAGCCGATGTTGGTGGTCCGATATGATCGGGAGAAAATGATCGAATATGTTTCCCTGATCAACGAAGAGTGGAGCGTCAGTCGCGAGATCGAGGAGATGGTCGCCACTGACGAATCGGGCCAAAAGTTCAATGTCATTATTGCCGGCCATCGTCGCCTCGATGCTCTCGAGCGTTTGGGCTTGCGCAAGGCAGAGGTGCGGCTGTGCGAAAACATTTCGCCTTTCGTGGCACTTTTCGTCCAACTCTCGGAAAATCTTCACATGCCGGTCAAGAAATGCGAGGAAGCAGTTGGCCGAGTTCGACTTTTCCGTCTGATTCGGAAACGCCGACCTGAGTTGACGATGAAGCAGTTCGCTCCGCATGTTGGAGTTAGCGTCGACCAATTGCGTGACGAAATGAAATTCGTCGATCTGCCGGAAGTAATCCAGCGCTCAGCCGAAGATGGAGACATTTCTTTCGGTGTTGCGGTTGAATTTGACCGACTGATCAAGCTTGGCCAAACCGATCCGAAAATCCAGAAGTGCTTCGGCTCCGACTGGATTGATTGGCTTCTCGAAAATTGTCTGAAGAAGGCGATCGTGGAGAAGCTTTCCTACGAGCGATTCAGGAAGGAAACTGATTTCGAAATCAAGATGGCGCTTTCGCGTCAGCTCGGCCTCTTCGATCTTGAACTTTCTGGATCGGTCAAGAAAAATTATCGTCAAGCGATTGTGACCAAGGTGACTGACGGGATCAAGGGAGCGGTCAAATATCTTCGCCATGTGCTTGATCGTTTCAACAATGGCAATTCCTTGCTCCAGCCAGAGGAATCGCCCTTTCTCGATCGTCAGTTCAGAGCTCTGTTTCTGGAATTTCTCCATCTGCTCGAGGCGGTGATTACTCACCTGAAGTTCCTCTCGCAGCGAGAGAAGGAAGAAGCACTGACCAAAACACGCACGGCCATCGGGCTTTGTGATCAATTAGACAAAAATGCCAAGGGGCAGTCCTGACGGGCTGCCCTAAAATTTTGCCAAAACAGATAAATTAATATATAGTAGGTGGCGGAGAGGAAACTCTCTTTTTTGTTTGAGAGGGGAGGCAAAATGCCTATCGTATTTGACAAAGAAAAAGCCAGGGCTGACGCGCAAGTAATTGCAGCGGCCTGGCTCCGCCGATCTGAGTGGTTACCCAGGTGGTTGCCACCGGAAATACAGTTCCATCCTGTCAATGTCCAGAAGGGCTCGAAACTTCACGCTTGTTTCCTTTTCCTTTCCGGCTATGTTAGCCGCTCCGGTCAATCTGCCAATCAAGCCATCGGCAAGGCATCCGAGCTTACTCTCAAATTTCCCGAGCTGGTCTTGCCGGAGAAATCGCTTCAGCCCAGCCTGGAACTTTGGCCTGAGTTGAACAGGCTAATCGCATTTTCCAAGCAAGATCCCAAGAGAGTAGAAGGTTGGGTCGAAAATCTCGGTCGAATTAGAAATGAGTTCGGCTCGGATCCGAGGAATATTTTCCTTGATCTCAATTTTGATCAAACTGACAAGGAAAGTATCTGGGCGGCTCGCAATGTCCTGATTGATCGGATTGATGGTTTCTATGGGATCGCTCACAAAATCGCGCAGCTCCTGATTCCCTGGTTTCAGGCTGTCGATTGGGATTACCGACAGGACGAATGGCAAAAGACTCGTTTGATTCCGGCAGTTCCGGTTGATCATTGGCTGATGCGCCAGACCAAGCAATGGGCTTGGGTACTAGAATACGGCTCGGATAGTCGTGATCATATCAGTCGTCCGATCAGTGATTTTCTTTCTCGAATTTGCCTTGACGACGAGCTGTCGTGGTACGATTTCGCTCAGGGCTGCTGGCATATTTCGGCCAGAATCTGCAGCCAGCACCGTCGTTTGCGATTCCAAAACACCACCAGATCACGCCAATGGTGTGTTGATCACTGTCCGGCTTTCTCTTTTTGTCAGGGTCATGTTCCTGCCAACAGAGCGAAGACGAATCGTGGTAGTATTCTCTGGGACAGCTTCGAAGTTCACCCTGAAATTGAGCTTACTCCAAATCTCTTTGGTCAGCCTTAACCGGCTGACCTAAATTTTTGCAAAATTATCCTTGACAAAATAAACGATAAGAGGTAAAGTAGAGAACGTTTTTGGTAAACACCAAGAAAGTGAAGACACATCTCTGACAGAGGAGGAAGAATATGTCTCTGCGAAATGTTACCTGGCTCGATACGCTGAAACTGATGGTTTCCGATCAGGATTCAAACGAGCTATTACCGGTCCCCAGCCTCGAGCTGCACGATCACAAAGTTGGCTATGCCGATCCGGGCAGTCGCCAACTTTTTATCCTGATGTACAAGACCAAGCGTCGTCTCGACGAGAAAAGTTTGCAAACTGCCCATACGCCGCAAGGCCCAGAGCAGCGGAGACTGATCGCCGAAGTCGATGAACTTGACCATCAGCTCAAGGCGATTGAAATCATCTTCTGGAGCAATCTGGCCAACCGTTTCAATCTCTGGGGCAAGCAGGGTATGGCAATCAAGGATGATGGCTTGGTCGTCTGGTTCGATGAGAAGAAAAGCTGGCGCACACCACTCGAGTGGTTTTGCCAGTTGGAGCGGCCTCAAAATGAGGACACCTTGATCGATGAATTGATCGAGCTGGTCGCTCAAGTGGATCCGGACGAGCCAATTATGCTCTCGGAAATTAATCCGGAGGACGAAGGCGTTGGTTTTGCCAATCCGGGCAGCCGCCAGATCTTCATCCTGTCTCAGCGTTTGGCGGTCGAATCCGAGAGTCTGAAGATTAACGCCAAATACACGGCTGACCAGACCCTTGGTCGCCATTTCGTTGCCGAGGCGACGAAGAAAGAGCGGATTTCTGATGCCCTGTCCAAAGTTTTCTGGGTAGAACTGCAGAACCAGTTCAATCTCTGGGGCAAGCCATCAGTCGGCGTCCGCAAGAATTGGCTGGTGACCACCTGTGACCATCTCGCAGAAGGTGGCCCGGGTGATTTCATCCGTCGTATGCTCGGCCTTTAGTTCGATGCCTTGCCCCCGTTTTTCAAACGGGGGCAAATTTTGTATAATAGGCTATGAACATGTCCAACATACAAATAATGTAGCCCAAACTTTAGCTTGTTAAATATTTATCCTCTTTATCTAATAGTTGCGAGACGACTACTTTTCGTGTATAAATTTTATGTTACTTTCAACATTGCGAGGTGAGAAATGCCATACGCTTGCACTGGTTGCGATGATTGCGTCCGCAATCCCTCCCCTGACCATTATGTTCCGGCGGGAGAGTATTATGTTTTTTGCGACGGCAATTGCATTGCTATCCCGATCCCCGAGATCGGCTGCTCAATCAGCGATCTGATTGCGATCGCGGCTGAATCTCTTGCCATCTCGATTCCCTCGAGCAAATTGCATTTCTGCAGTTTGCGCAAGACTCTGGAAATTGCTTAAC
>JAPLVL010000028.1 GCA_026397135.1 Candidatus Berkelbacteria bacterium | reverse complement strand
GGTTAATTGTTGTTGCCCTCATCCTATATATTCTCCGCCACCTCAAGCACGCAAGAAACGAAAGATAATATTTTCAAAAATCCTCCGAGAAATCGGAGGATTTTTGTTTTATTGCTGCATTGTGTTTTGTGCTGCTGGCGGAGTAGGAAATCCGGTGTTGGTAGGAGTTGGTGTCGGCGCTGGTGTGGGAGATGTGGGGATAGTTGGCGCTGGAGTTGGATTTGGAGCGGAACTGACTACCGGCGCTGCTTGCGCAGGGGTTGCTGGAAGTTCAATTTCGGCCGCTAAGTTTGGCATCGCTGTGGTGGCGGTATTTTCTGGAGGTAGTGGAGCGAAAATATCGTCCGATTTCAGATCGTCGTTGATGCTTTTTTCAGCTGGAAACGATTGGGAGAGTGGGACATCTGTGGTTGGATTTACGCCCGTCGCTGTCGTTGTAGCTGGCGCTTCTGCTGCTGGAACCGGTGTCGGCGGGATTGCAGGAATCGGAGCGGCAGGAATTGGCTGTGTATTATCTGATGTAGCTGGTGGCAGGAAAGTACCATCACTCTGTGTAGTTGGCGCAGCTGCCTGCGTATTTGTATCTTCTCCCATAGAGTCGAAGACATTTGGACCGATGTCATTTGCTTCTGGCGGAATCAAATCGGCGCCCGGCATGCCTGTCAAAGTCTCGAGGTGATGAACTCCGACCAGAATTGCCTCTGGTTTGCCGTTTTGGGTTAGAACGAAAAGGTCATCTGACGCGGCAACTTGAGCCGCCAAACTTTCAAGGTTATCCCGTGCTTCATTTACTGGAATTATTTTTTCGATATCAACTTCGAGCATGTTGCCTCCAAATATTATTTATATTTATTATAGTATGGTATTTTGTTTTTGCCAAATGTTTCCTCAAATGATAAAATTATTTAATAAATCAAATGAAGGAAAAATGAAAAAAGAAAACACAAAGGGTGGTGCGCTTACTGAAATTATTCGATATGGTGCCGTCGGTTTTGTTAGTACTGTAATTGACCTGGGGGTGCTGAAACTGCTCACAATGTTTTCCTGGCCATATTGGATCGCCCTTGCTCTTGGTTTTTCCAGTGGAACTGTCAACGGTTATTTCATGAATTCTCGGTGGACATTTAAATACAAGACGGCCGGAAGCGAAGGCATCAAATTTAGCCAGTTTACGATCGTTTCTCTCATCGGTTTGGGGCTGACGGAGCTTATCGGAAACAGCTATATGAGTATCTTCGGTGCCGATGTGACAATTCTAGGCAAAACTATCGGTGCCAAAATGATAGGCAAACTGATCTCAGTTGTCCTTGTCTTTGCTTGGAACTATTTGGGGAATAAATTTTGGACTTTTCGCCGAGCCGAATAACTTCAAATCTCCTAACAAATACAAATCTGACCAAATTACCAATTTACGAATATTTGCAATTCGTACTTTCGTAATTTCGTAGGAGATTAATTTATCGTTTTTCTAAATAACTTTTGAGCATCTCTTGCCAGGGTCGTACTTTCATCTCGAGGGCTGATTCAATTTTGGATTTGTCCAAATATGAATAGGTTGGCCGATTTGCTTTTTGTGGATACTGATCACTTGTAATCGCTTTGACATTTATTTTTGTCTTCGTTTGTTTGAATATTTCAACCGCAAAATCATACCAAGAAGCGGCTCCGCTGCCGGAAAAGTGATACAAACCATGAGGGACAGGTTTGCGGTCGTCATCGACTGCTGATTGCTGACTGCTGACAAATCTCGAAATAATTTCCACCAAATCGCCAGTATAAGTCGGCGAGCCGATTTGATCGCTTACAATTGTCAACTCATCTCTCTCTTTGGCCAATCGAAGCATTGTTTCGACAAAATTAGTTCCAGGGTGGCCTTCGGGCAGTTCGCCAAAGAGCCAGGAGATGCGGAGAATATAATGTTTCGGACAAGTTTCAGCCACAATTAATTCGCCCTCGTATTTCGTTTCTCCATAAATGGAGAGAGGATTAGGGATATCTTCCTCGGAGTAGGGAGTATTTTTCAATCCGTCAAAGACATAGTCTGTCGAAATGTAGACCAAAGTCGCTTCGTGTTTGACTGTCGCGTTTGCGATATTTCGAGTTCCTTCTACATTTATTTTTGTGCAAAAGTCGGCATTTTCCTCGGCTTTGTCGACCTGAGTGTAGGCTGCGGCATGAATCACAAAGTCAGGTTTTACTTTTGTAAATGTCTTCTCTACAATCTCCGCATTAGTAATGTCCATATCGTCGGAATCGGTCAAAACTAACTTGGAAATCGGAGTTATAAGCTCGATAATCTTCTTGCCGAGTTGACCTTTGGCCCCTGTAACTAATATAGTCGGTAGTTTGTGGTTTGTAGCTTGTTGTTTGTGATTGAGCTTCATTTAATTATCCTCTTTTTCTGTTGACTGGCTGCCGTTAACCGCTGACTGATTGGCAGCTTCGCGATTTTTGTCTAAGTAATCGCCAGAAATTATGGTTTGCCACCATTCCTCGTTTTCTCCATACCATTTAATCGTTTCGGCAATGCCTTCCTCAAAAGCGAGAGAAGGTTTCCACCCAAGTTCCTTGGTAATTTTGCCGTGGTCCATAGCGTAGCGCATGTCATGACCTTTTCGGTCCTCGACATATGTTTTTAGACTCTCTGGTTTGCCGAGTGATTTCAAGATTGTATCAGCAACTTCGAGGCCGTTCTTCTCTGAATCGCCACCAATGCAGTAGGTTTCGCCGATTTTTCCCTCGTGGAGGATCAGATCGATTGCGCTGCAGTGATCTGTTACGTATAAATAATCCCGAACTGCTTTGCCGGTGCCATAAATCGGCAGTGGCATGTTTCGCATTGCATTAATAACGAAAAGGGGAATTACTTTTTCAGGGAAATGAAATGGTCCATAATTGTTGGTGCAATTTGAGATTGTAGCCGGCAAGCCGTAGGTTTCGATATAGGCACGGACGAGATGGTCTGATCCAGCCTTTGAGGCGGAGTAGGGAGATCGTGGAGAATACGGAGTGTCTTCGGTGAATCTAATCTCTGGGTGGTCCAGAGACAGAGAGCCAAATACTTCGTCCGTCGATACATGGTGGAATCTCTTGATATTTTTCTCCTTGGCGACATCTAGCAAAACTTGCGTGCCGACCACATTTGTTTCAACGAAGATGGCTGGTCCGGTGATTGAACGGTCGACATGAGACTCGGCAGCAAAATGAACGACAGCATCACAGCCTTCCATTGCCTTGCTGACTGTCTCTCTGTCGCAGATGTCGCCCTCGACGAAGCGGTATTTTGGATTATTTTCAACCGCTCTTAGGTTAGCCAGATTACCTGCGTAGGTTAATTTATCGAAATTAACAATCTCGTACTCTGGATACTTTTCCATCATATAAATGATGAAATTTGAGCCGATGAATCCAGCCCCACCAGTGACCAGGATGGTTTTTAATTCCATATATTTCCTTTAGTTAAAATTAACGTCGGAATCTTTGAACAGCGGCGCAGTCCTGTCCTTGTCTGAGACAATAGGATCTACTATTCCCCAGTCGACTCCAATCTCTGGGTCATCGAAGCGAATACTGCGGTCATTTTCCTTAGAATAATCATTGTCAACCTTGTATTGAAATTCAGCGCCATCGGTCAAGGTCAAGAATCCGTGACCAAAACCTCTAGGGATGAAAACTTGCTTCTTGTTCTCAGCCGAAAGTTCGACAGCGATCCATTTCTTGTAATTTGGTGAACTTTTTCGCAGATCGACAGCTACGTCCAGAACAGCACCGCGACTGCAACGAATTAATTTGGCCTGTGCCATTGGCTCATTTTGAAAATGAATTCCTCGCAGCGTTCCCTTCTTCAGGCTCATTGAGTGATTGTCCTGAACAAAATCTGCCTCAATTCCGGCTTCTTTGAATTTACTTTTGCTGTAAGTTTCGGTGAACCAGCCGCGATCATCGGCATAGACCTTTGTTCCGATTACCAGGATCCCTGGGAGTGTTGTTTCTTCTATTTCCATATTAGTCCTAATTTAGTAGTGTATTTTTCCTTCGGCTACATTCAAAAGATGCTGGCCGTAGAGTGATTTGCCATATTTTTGCGCTGTGGTTTTGAGTTGATCGAGAGTGAGCCAACCATTTATGTAGGCGATTTCCTCAGGAGCGGAAATCTTGATGTTTTGCCTCTCTTCAACGATCCGGACGAATTCACCAGCCTCGACCAGTGAATTTATTGTGCCGGTGTCAAGCCAAGCAAAGCCGCGGCCAAGCAGTTGAACATCCAAATCACCGGCTTTCAAATACATTTCGTTTAAGTCAGTAATTTCTAATTCGCCTCGTGTACTCGGCTCAACTGCTTTGGCGAACTCGACAGCGCGATTGTCATAAAAGTAAAGTCCGGTTACGGCGTAATTTGATTTCGGTTCCTTTGGTTTCTCCTCGATTGAAATGGCACGGCCTGTCTTGTCGAATTCGACGACCCCAAACCTCTCAGGATCATTGACGTAATAACCGAAGATGGTTGCTCTGCCTTTGTTGCTAGCTGCCTTTTTCAATAAATTGACCAGTCCATTACCATAGAAAATATTGTCGCCCAAAACCATTGCGACATCGTCTTTGCCGATAAATTCCTCACCAATGATGAAAGCTTGGGCTAATCCATCTGGTGAAGGCTGTTCGGCGTAGGAGAGTTTAACTCCGAAATCTTGTCCGTCCCCAAGCAATTTGCGGAAATTTGGCAAGTCGTGCGGAGTAGAGATGATCAAAATCTCCGAGATTCCTGCCAGCATCAGTGTCGAAAGCGGGTAATAGATCATTGGTTTGTCGTAAACCGGCAACATTTGCTTGCTCATAGCCAAAGTTAGAGGATAAAGTCTCGTGCCTGATCCACCAGCCAGTATAATACCTTTCATTTTTCTCCTATCATTATTATAAAGTTAATTTACACTTTTGCGGCATTGTATTCAACTATCGCTCCTTTATTTGACGGATAAGTTTGGGATTTGATATATTATCACTATGAATGAGGCTAAAAGATTTTTGTCGGGAAGCCTAATTGTTTTTGTTGGCAGTATTGTTGCCAGCGTTTTTAGCTATCTCTTCAATATGCTGATGGGACGCCTCTTGGGACCGGTTCAGTATGGTCAGATGGCGACTATAATGTCTCTCCTCACTATCCTTTCTGTCTGTGGCGGCGTTGTCACTACCATTACAATGTTTTACACTGGCGAATTGTATGGACTGGAGAAGTTCGGTGCGATCAAAAAACTTTTCAAGATTCTGACTCGTTATATTTTTTTCATCTCACTTTTCTTCTTCCTGGCCGGCATCGCTATTGCCAAACCGATCGCCAATTTTTTCGCTATCGATAGCATTGTTCCGGTAATTATCGCATTTTCCGGTTTTCTAATCGGTTTTGTGGCTCTAATAAACAAAGGGGTGCTTCAGGGAACTCAGCGCTTCACTGCCTTCTCGGCTATCAATATATTGGAAATGTTGCTCAAGGTGTCAATCGCAGTCCTATTGGTCAAGATTGGTCTGGCCGTGAGCGGGGCGATGCTGGCCATGGTTCTGGCCTCACTAATCGCGTACCTTGTCTCGTTTTGGCCGCTTTCCAAAATTTTTATCAAAGAGAAGAAGGGCAATGACGATTTTCATTTCGACAAGAAGGATATGCTTGCATATACCTATCCTGTGATTTTAAATACATTTGTTCTGACCGTGCTTCTCAATCTAGACATCATGTTGGTCAAACATTACTTCCCGGCTGATCAGGCTGGACTCTATGCCGCAACCTCAACGGTAGCCAAAATAATTCTCTATATCACTTCGCCGATAATTTCGGTAATGTTCCCGATGATCATGGAGAAGAAGAGCAAGGGCGAGAAGCATTACAAGATGCTTATTGCCTCTCTGGCCCTGACTACCGTTGCCGCTCTCATGATCTTGGGCGTTTATGAGGTTGTGCCTGGATTTGTGATGAATTTGCTCTATGGCACTTCCTACACCGCACTTTTCTATTTGCTTCCCCAAATTGGATTATTCGCCCTTTTCTACACTTTGATCAATCTTTTCGCCAACTACTATTTGGCGATCAAGGACTTCATGTTCCTCTGGTTTATGTCGGCCTGCCTTGTCGTTTCTCTGGTTTGGAGCGTGATTTACCATCCCAGTATCAGTATTGTTGTCAGAATCTTCATTATTTGTGCTGCACTGACCTTCGCCCTCATGTTTGCTTACTATCTTTTGACCAAAAAGGAACAAATTTTAACCTATATTGGGAGCATAAGTGGAAAAGAATCCTAAGCTATCAATTGTGATCCCTGCGTACAAAGAAGAAAAGGCGATTTACCACACGATCGATGAAATTTTGAAGTCTCATGATATCCTTGATTACGATTATGAAGTGATTGTGGTTGTCGATGGGTCTCCGGACAAGACAGCAGAGGAAGCGCGTCGACACCATTCGAGCAAAGTTAAAGTTTATGAATACAGTCCAAATCATGGCAAAGGATATGCCCTCAAATTCGGAACAGAGAAGGCAAAGGGCGATATTATCACTTTCACTGATGCTGGCGGAGACTTTGACCCAAGGCAGTTTGATAAATGCGTCCGCCTGATGGAGATTTTCGATGCCGATTTTGTAATTGGCAGCAAGCGTCATCCTGCTTCGAAGGTTAATTATCCATTTATCAGAAAAATATATTCTTGGTGCTACCAAAAGATGATTCGGATTCTATTTGGCCTGAATATTACTGACACCCAGACAGGTTTAAAATTTCTCAAAAGAGAGGTTGCCAAAGATGTGATGCCGAGACTGCAAGTCAAACGCTTTGCCTTCGATCTCGAAATGCTGGTAATTGCTTGGGAGCTTGGATATCGCCGGATTTTTGAAGCGCCGGTCGAGATGAATTTCAACGCTACGGGTGTTGGCGCAGGCAATTTCAAAGTTATCAAAAACATGTTTGTCGACACGCTGGCCGTTTTTTATCGAGCCAAAGTCTTAAATTATTATAAAAAATTCAAGAAAACAGGAGAATAAGATGCCGACATATCTTGTCGCTGGCGGTGCTGGTTTCATCGGTTCGAATTTGATTGGAAAACTACTGGAAGAAAAAGGGGCAAAAGTAATTTGCCTCGATAATTTTCTGACCGGGGAGAAGAAAAATCTGGTCGAATTTGAGGCTAATCCAAATTTCGAATTTTTTGAACATGACATTGTCAAACCTATCAAAATAGATCAGAAACTTGACTACATAATCAATCTAGCTTGTCCGGCATCTCCACCAGACTATCGTAGCCATCCGATCGAAACACTAGAGGTTTGTAGCATTGGAGTGAAAAATTTGCTCGATCTAGCTCTTCGAAATAGTGCCAGATTTGTTCATGCCTCGACATCAGAAGTCTATGGTGATCCGCTCGAGCATCCCCAGACTGAAAGTTATTGGGGTCATGTCAACTCCTATGGCGAGCGTTCCTGCTATGACGAAGGTAAGCGTTTTGCTGAGTCACTTATTTACATTTACAAAAAGGATTTGGGGCTCAACTCCGGTCTGATCAGAATTTTCAACACTTACGGGCCCAAAATGCGACCTTTTGACGGACGGGTTGTTACTAATTTTATTCGCCAAGCTCTAGCTAATGAAGATATTACAATGTATGGTGACGGCAAGCAGAGTCGCTCTTTTTGCTATGTTGATGATCAGATCGAAGCGCAAATCAAGATGTTGCACTCTGATTTTGAAGGCCCAGTCAATATTGGCAATCCGAATGAATTTACTATGTTGGAATTGGCAGAGGGGGTGATCAAACTGACCGATTCGAAATCAAAAATTGTTCACAAACCATTGCCGGCGGACGATCCGACTCAACGTCAACCTGATATTTCCCTTGCAAAAGAGAATCTTGCTTGGGAACCAAAAGTTCAACTGGAAGAAGGTCTAAAGAAAACAATCGAGTGGCTTCGAAAATTAGGGTATTAAATTTCGTAGGAGATAGGTATGAAAGTGATGGTTATCGGCACCGGCTATGTTGGCTTGGTTCAGGGCGTTTGCCTGGCTGAACTTGGAAATGATGTTGTTTGCGTTGATATAGTTGAGGAAAAGATTGAAAAGCTCTCTCACGGCATTTCACCGATTTTTGAGCCTGGCATCGAAGAGTTAATTACCAAAAATTTGAAGGCAGGTCGAATTAAATTTACAACCGATCTCATAGGTAACATCAAGGGGAATGAGATCATCTTTATCGCGGTTGGCACTCCACCGGATGAGGATGGTAGAGCCGATCTTAAATATGTGATGGCGGCAGCCAAAGAGATTGGCCAGAATCTTTCCCACTATCAAATCATAGTGAACAAGAGTACCGTTCCGATCGGTACAGGAGAGCTAGTTCGCAAAACGATCAAGAAATATTATGGCGGTAAATTTGACGTGGTATCGAATCCGGAATTCTTGCGTGAAGGATCGGCCATTGAAGATTGGATGGAGCCTGATCGTGTAGTTCTAGGCGATTCGAACGGTCACGAAGCGGCCAACACAGTTGCAAAGCTCTATGAAGTTTTGGGATCGCCAATTCTGATTACAAATCTGGAGACCGCCGAGATGATTAAATATGCTTCGAATTCATATCTGGCAACTCAGATTTCATTTATTAACTCTGTTGCCAATATTTGTGAGAAGGTTGGTGCTAATGCAGTAGAAGTCTCAAAAGGGATGAAGCTGGACAAAAGAATCGGCCAAAAAGCATTCCTCAACCCTGGACTTGGCTATGGTGGCTCTTGCTTCCCCAAGGACGTAGAAGCTTTGATTCAGATTGCTCATGACAACAAGGTTGATTTCAAGCTTCTCGAGGAAGTTGAAGCTATCAATCATCTGCAGCGACAGAGATTTGTTGCCAAAATTGAAAATTATTTTGGTAACCTTGCTGGCAAGAAAATCGCCATCTGGGGCGTCGCCTTCAAACCCAAAACGGATGACATCAGAATGGCTCCATCTGTAGCAATCATCGAAAACCTAATAAATCTTGGAGCGGAGGTTGTAGCTTTTGACCCGGTAGCAGAGGAAAACTTGAAAAAACTGATTCCAGAGGTTAAATTTGCTTCTAAAGCGGATGAAGCTTGTAAAGATGCAGATGCTCTGGCGATTATCACTGAATGGGATGAGTTCAAACAGATTGATCTAAAGAAGATCAAAGCAAAACTTAATGCCCCGGTGATTTTTGATGGGCGCAATATCTATTCGCCAGCAGAGATGAAGCGATTAGGTTTTCAATATTATTCAATTGGCCGATAGAAAGAAGGAAGATGTCCAAGAAACCACTAGTATCAGTTCTTACTCCGGCGTACAACGCCGAAAAGTATCTTGTTGAGACGATCGAGGGGATTTTATCACAGAGCTTTTCTGATTTTGAGTTCATCATTATTGACGACAGATCGACTGACAAAACTTGGCAAATCATCAAAGAATATGCCAAGAAGGATACTCGGATTATTCCTCTTCAAAATGAGAAGAATCTGGGAATAGCAGGGAATCGGAACAAAGGACTTAAATACGCACAAGGTGAATATATTGTTTGGCAAGATGCAGACGATATTTCATTGCCAGATCGACTGGAAAAACAAGTTTCTTTCATGCAAGAGCACAAGGACGTTGCGATTTGTGGCGGCTTCATCCAGTTTTTTGACTACACCGGATTGGGTGGAGTGAGAAAATATAAACCAGATGATAATTCCTTGCGCAAAACAATCTTTCGTTTCTCGCCAGTAGCTCAACCAGCGGCAATAATCAGAAAAAGCTGCCTTGACGAAGTCGGAAGTTACGATCTAGAATTTCCACCGGCCGAAGATTTGGATATGTCTTTCCGGCTTGGTCGCAAATACAAGTTTGCTAATATTCAATCTGTTGTTTTGAGATATCGTGAACATCCCAACTCGGCTACCTTTAGCAAATTGCGACGGATGGAACTTCTTACTTTAAAAATCAGAAAGAAGCACGCCAAAGATTCCGGCTACAAGATGACAATTGGCGACAAGATTTTTAATTTCTTGCAATTCATTTCGATTTATTTATTCCCTCCTAACCTAAAAATCAAGATATTTAATTTTTTCAGGAACGACAAATGAAAATTGCCTACCATATGCCATCGATGGATAGTATCTACGCCTATCGAACCATCTATTGGGGGTTCAGACACGCTTTTGAAAATATGGGCCATACTTTTTCAACCTTTACTTCGGACGACAACTTGGAGAAATTTTTGGCTACAAACAAGCCTGACATTTTCATAACCTCAAGCCACCACTATTATCAGAAATTTCTCGATTTAGCGATCCTTAAGAAATATCGTGAAAGGGGAATGGTTCTTCTGACCAAAGTCGACTTTTGGGATTCTCCGCTATCTCGGATAAATGAAGCCAAGAGTATGAAGGACGATGTTGCCACCATTAAATTAATCAAAGATGGACTGCTGGGTGATGCATTCTTCCATGTTGTTGAACAGGAAGACAAACGAATGGCTGGATTCAAAGAAGGTACTGGTTATGATTATTATACGATTCCACTGGCGGCTGACAAGACAGTGATGAAATATGATTATAGTGAAAAATTTGCTTCCGATGTTGCTTATATTGGTACTTATTTGCCAGCCAAGAAAAATTTCTTCAAGGAACAGGTTTTTCCAATCGGCAGAAAATATAATCTTAAATTATATGGTCAAGATTGGACTTCTCTCGATCGAACTCTTGGAATGATCCAAAGAGCCGGACAATATTTCAATATTCCGATTTTGCGCTCGATCCAAAAGCCGAAATTACTTTTAGGGGACGAGGCCAAGATTTATTCATCTGCCAAAATATCAATAAATGTTCACGAAGACTATCAAAAACAGTTTGGCGGCGATTGTAACGAGCGAACTTTCAAAGTGCCACTTTGTGGCGGCTTTGAGATCACTGATGATGTGGCTTGTATCCGCAAATATTTTGAGGCGGACAAAGAAATTGTGATTGCCAAAGACAAAAAGGAGTGGTTTGAAAAGATCGATTATTATTTGGCAAATCCAAAGGAAAAGGAAGCTATTGTCAAAGCTGGGCAAAAGAAAGTTATGTCTTCTCATACATATCACAATCGGGCTGATCAGATCATCGAGATTTGTCGGAAGATCAGGAAAGAGAGTACGAAATGAAAGAGAAAAATATTTACATCTCTGTCGTAATTCCAGTTTTCAATGAAGAAGAAAATGTCAAAAACCTGTACGACGAAATTACTTTGGTCTTGAAGAAAGTTGGGAAACCGTACGAGATAATTTTCATTAATGACGGGTCAAAGGACAAGACTCACTCAATTTTGGAAAAAATTGCCAAGTTAGATTTGAGCGTAAAAGTTTTGGATTTCTTGAGAAATTTTGGCCAGACAGCAGCTCTCTCGGCCGGAATTTCGGCTTCAACCGGTGAGATTATCATCCCTATGGATGGAGATGGACAGAATGACCCGGCCGACATACCAAAATTACTTCAAAAAATTGAAGAAGGTTACACTGTTGTTTCTGGTTGGCGTAAAAACAGAAAGGATCCTTTTGTACGGGTTTTACCATCTTTGATTGCTAATTGGATAATCGCCAGAGCGACAGGAATCAAAATTCATGACAACGGTTGCTCTCTCAAGGCATATCGGCGGGAAATTATTGAAGGAGTTCAGCTCTACGGAGAAATGCACCGCTTTATCTTTATTTATGCTGCTTGGTCGGGCGGAAAGGTTGCCGAGATCGTGGTGAATCACAGACCGCGCAAATTTGGCAAGAGCAAGTATGGTTTTTCTCGCATCTTCAAAGTTATCCTCGATTTGACGGTGGTCAGATTCCTCTTTTCTTATATGAGCCGACCAATTCATTTTTTTGGGAAATATGGATTTTACTCAATCTTTGCAGGTTTTCTTCTCCTTCTTTGGTCGCTTGTTCTGAAATTGTCTTACGGTATTTCCCTTAGTCGCACCCCGCTTTTGACCATGAGTACGATGTTCTTCATAGTTGGAATTCAGCTCATCTTGACAGGAATCTTGGCCGAATTGATGATGAGAACCTATTACGAATCGCAAAACAAGAAGCCGTATCTGATTAGAAGTCAATTAAATAAAATAGATAAAAATGATTAAAGAAATTAAGTTTGGTGACCAGCTCCTGGCAATTATTATCCCAAAGAACTTCGACGAGGAAGGGATTCACTTTTTTACCCCGGCCGATTTGTCGCAGCAACTAGCCTATATGCATCACTCAAAGGGAAAAATTATCCAAGCCCATGTTCACAACCCTGTTCCGCGCCAGGTTCATTTTACTCAGGAAGTCCTCTTCATTCGAAAGGGCAAACTCAGAGTCGATTTTTATGACGATGAGCAAAACTTTCTCGAAGATCATATTCTATCTACTGGTGATGTTATTCTCTTGGCTACCGGTGGTCACGGGTTTGAAGTGATTGAAGAAGTTGAAATGATTGAGGTCAAACAGGGGCCATATGCTGGCGAGAAGGACAAAACTAGATTTGAACCGAAGGAGAAGAGATGATACCAGTAAATGAACCGTTGCTTGACGGAAAAGAAAAAGAGTATTTGGTTAAATGTATTGAGACTGGCTGGATTAGTTCGGAGGGCCCCTTTGTCAAGGAATTTGAAGAAAAATTTGCTATAAGAGTCGATCGCAAATTTGGGATCGCTGTTTGCAATGGCACGGCTGCAATCGATGCGGCAGTAACTGCCCTTGATCTCGGCAAAGGTGATGAAGTAATAATGCCGACTTTTACAATTATTTCATCCATAAACCAATTGGTCAGAAACGGCGTTAAGCCGGTTTTGGTAGATAGCGATCCACTGACTTGGAATATCGATGTCAGTAAAATTGCGGAAAAAATATCAGCCAAGACAAAGGCGATTATGGTGGTACATATATATGGCTTGCCTGTTGACATAGACCCGATTCTCGACTTGGCCAAGAAACACAATCTGAAAGTGATTGAAGACGCTGCCGAGATGCTTGGTCAAACCTACAAAGGCAAGAAATGCGGAAGTTTTGGGGATATTAGTATTTTTAGTTTTTATCCCAATAAGCATATTACTACCGGCGAAGGTGGAATGATTGTGACAAACGATCAGAAATTGGCAGAGAGATGCCGCTCTCTTCGCAATCTTTGCTTCAAGCCAGAAAAACGATTTGTTCATGACGAATTGGGCTGGAATTTGCGCATGACCAATTTTCAAGCAGGAATGGGTTTGGCTCAGCTCGAGCGACTTGACGAATTTGTGGAGAAAAAGAGATGGATCGGGGCAGAATATACCAAGCTTCTAAAAGGTAACAAGAATTTTCAGATTGCTCTTCCAAAAACAGAATATGCCGAAAATATTTATTGGGTTTTTGGCATCGTTGCAAATGAAATGGAAGCGGAAACGACCATGAAAAAACTAACCGAAAAGGGAATTGGAACGAGACCGTTCTTCTGGCCGATGCACGAACAGCCTGTTTTTAACAAAAAGGGGCTATTTCTTGGTGAAAAGTATCCGGTTGCCGAAAATATTGCCAGGTACGGTTTTTATATTCCAAGTGGATTAGCTATCACCAAAGCACAGATAGAAGAAGTTTCGGCGGCCGTGAACCAAATTTTTGAATAAATTATTTTCTTAAACCAAGGAGAGATTGTGCCTGTTTTTGAATCATACGCTAAATATTACGACCTTTTATATCGAGATAAAAATTACGGCGACGAAGCTGCTTTTGTCGACTCTATAATCAAAAAGGGAAGCAAGGGCGCCAAAACAATTCTGGAAATGGGCTGTGGAACAGGTTTGCACGCGATCGCCTTGGCTCAGATCGGCTATAGCGTTACTGGAATTGATTTTAGTGAAGGCATGTTGATGGCCGGAGAGAAAAGATTGTCTATCTTAAGTCTGAAAGAGCGGGAGAAAATATCCTTAAATTTGGGCGATGTCAGAGATTTTCGTGACCAGAAAACTTATGATTCTGTCATCTCGCTTTTCCACATCTTGAGTTACCAGAATACAAATGAAGACTTGATCAAAACTTTCAAGACCGCAGAAGCTCATCTCAAAAAGGGAGGGCTTTTCATCTTCGATTGTTGGTACGGCCCAGCCGTTTTGACTGACAGACCAAGTGTCCGCTTGAAAGAATTCGAGGATAGGGAGACCAAAATAATGCGGTTTGCCGATCCCAAGATTTATCCAAATAGAAATGTTGTGGATGTGAACTATAAAATTTTGGTTTCTGACAAGCAAACGGGCAAGACAGAAGAGATCAGTGAGACTCACTCGATGCGCTATCTCTTTCAGCCCGAGCTCGAACTTATGTTGGAAAACGCCGGATTTGAACTTGTCGAAGCTAAGGAATGGTTGACAGACGAGGAGCTAAGTTTCGAAACCTGGGGCGCCTGTTTTGTCGGGAGGAAAAAGTGAAAATAGGTATCTGCGCTTATCCATTATCGAAGGGGAAAGAAACTGGACGAGGTCTAGAGAGGGTGGTTTCTGAGCTCTGTCTCTATTTCGACCGCCAAAAGATCAGATATGCTTTTTATGATCAGGGCATTATCAAAAGCGAGATCAAAGCGATTTTGCAAGGATTTAATTTCATCCAATTTTTGAAGAAAAATCAGGACGATTGTTACTTTGCAATTTATCCCGTCTCGGCAATTTTTCCAATTTTGGCCAAGAAGCGGCCAGTTGTCACAGCTGTTCACGATCTAATTCCATTCTATGTTTATGGCTATGCTAATCGTCTCAAATACGCCCTGAAACGCTGGTGTATTCGGTTTGCTTGCAAAAGAAGTGACCATCTGATTGTGCCGTTCATGTCAAGCAAGGAGGGCATAATTAAATTATTTAATGTGCCGGAAGACAAAATTTCAGTAATCCCTTATGGCGTTGATCATGAAACCTACTTTGCCGATAAATCGACTGAAAGGTCGAAAAATCAGGTTGCTTTTCTTGGAGAAGCAAGACGTGCTAAGGGTATGGATACTTTGATCAAGGCTTTCAAACTTGTCCTAGATCAAGTCCCTGAGGCCAAACTTGTTTTGGCTAGCAATGGTGATGAACTGGAAAAAATGAAAAAGTTGGCAGCCGAGACTTTACCTGATAAATCCTATTCATTTGCCGGATTTATTCCAGAGAATGAGATGCGCAAATTCTACTCATCCTCGGAATTATTTGTTTTTCCATCGCGATTTGGCTTCGGGCTAAGTACGCTTGAGGCGATGGCCTGTGGTACGCCAGCTATTTGTAGTACAACCCTTGATTCGAAAGATTTCATGAAAGACCAAGATTTACTGGTTGACCCGGAAAATATTGCTGAGGTTGCCACCAAAATTATTAAACTACTTCTTGATCCAGAAAAATACAAAGAGAAATCAGCCGAAGCTCTCAAAATTGCCAAGAAATTTTCTTGGGAAAATATGGCCAGAGATTATTACAATGTTTGTGTCGAGACGACAAAACAATAAACAGATTAGCAATGAAAGAAAGGTCGAACAAATCATTCTCAAAATCTTTGATGTTTTTTGCCGTAGCGGTGATCTCTCTTTTTATTTTGTTCTCAATATTTACCTACTTTGATGGGCTGTCACAGTATGGCACTGCAGACCAAAATCTAACCCTGTCACGGATCCAAACCTTTTTGTCTGACCCAAAATCGCCGGTTCTTACTAGTGGCTCGAATTTTTCAAATATTGTTGTCGGGTATCCTGGAAATCAAATCGAGAAGTTTCTGGACTCTCGATATCAGCCTGACGCTCACATCGTTGGCAACATATATTACACAGCTATTTTGCCGTTTGCTCTCGTCCAGGCCGTACTGGCCATAATACTGCTATTTTTGGTCGTTTTCTTGCTGGGGAAATTATCAAACTGGCAGCTTCCTGAAGATTATCTGAATTATCTTGTCGCTTTGGCTATAGTATTAAATTTTCCAATGCTGAAGGGGCTTTGCAAAGTTCTAAAATATGATTGTCTCTCAATTCTAATTGCTGCGATCTCTTTGCTTGTTTATTTCTTGGACAAGAAGAAAAACATTTTCTATTATTTCGTAGCTTCAATTGCGCTTTGCGCAATTGCTTTTATCGAGAAAGACACTGTTATTAGTGTTCTTTTCTTCATTATCATCGCTGAATTAATAATTGCTTTCCTTTCTGCTTCCTCTTTTCGAGACTATATCAAAAAGGTTTTTGGCTCTCTCGCAACAATTCTTGTCATTTTCCCCCTCGTTGTCTCTCTCTTTGTTCCTAAAATATGGTCAAATCCTTCCGAGCTAGGCAAAATTTTTTCCTCCCTGCCGAGCTATGGAGTTTCATTCGATAATTATAAGCTAATTACTTCAATGTTTGTCTTATCAATTCTTATTTTCTTTGCTCGCGACTTCCTGGTCAGAATATATTCGAAGTTTTCTCGATATTTCTCGTTCAAATTTTTTCTAATCCTTCTCTCTTCGCTCTTTTTCTTCGCTCTTTTTTACCAGGCAAATGATCTGAAATGGACAAACTCGTCGGCTGTTCAAAATAAGGTGCAAGAGAGAGGAATATTCGTGGGCAAGAAAATGGCTGAGATTGCGATTACAACCCTAGACAAAAATGCTACCCTGACTCGGATCAAACTTCTTTCGAGCGAAATCCGCTTAGTCTTTTATTTCCTTCCGGAACTTTTGATCATTATTCTATTACTTTCACCGCTCATACTAAAACAATATAGTAAATTTATTCTCGATCGGCGAACAGTTGCGCTATTTATCGGATTTATTATTCTGAACATCACGGCTTACGCCTATCTCATAACCCCAATCGAAGCAAAATATTTGACACTGGTCATGTTTCTACTCTTACTTTTCGGAAGTTCACTTCTGGTTGTGGCTATTCGAAAAATTGCTGAGAAATATTCGGGAGCGTTGCCACTTTTTGCAATTTTTGTCGTTTTGATTATGCTGACTCCCTCATATCGGAGCGCCCCGTCCCATTTTGGGTATATGAATATCTTTCGCAACAGAAGTTATGAGGAGGTCGAGTCAATCAATCCGGAGGATTATACCTTTTGGACCTGGATGGGCTGGGGTGAGACTTCATACAGCTTGATTGATAAGTTGAGTAAGAATTTGGGGGGCAAATCAGTTGTTGTTGGTTACGATTATCTTCCGCCGTTTCATGTCCCTTCTAACGTCACTCTTGTCAAATCAAACGAAATCTGCGATTTTACTTCAATGGGTCAAATGAATTTATATTTGAGCCAATTGTCTCTCGACGGGAAGGTTGACTACCTAATAATTTCGAAGAATACCGCCAATCGATCAACTGTTTTGAACCAGCTGCTGAAAGAAAAGGCTGACAAGGCGGTTTTGACCGATACAACAGGCGGAATAACTTACGGCTGGCTTTTCCGTCCGGCTGATTTGCAAGAAAGTGGAATTGCGTTGGACAATTCCCTCTAAGATGCTTAAAATGAGAATAGCGAAATGAGCAAAACAAGAGAAAAAATTGAGCAGTTAATTTCTTTCGTCTCAAGATATAAATGGGCGGTCATTTTCATAATTTTCGGCATTTTGGTACGGCTTTTGCTGATGCCGATTGCGGTACACGATGACATGCTTTCCTCTACCTGGCGTGATTATGCCTATATTTTTAGAGGAAATTTGAAGATTGATGACCTCCTCGACCTGGCGATGGCCGGCTATTTGAAATTGTTTCGGCCGCTTTTTTCTGAGCTACCAAGCATGCTTGATCGTGCTCGCGCCAATTTGGCGACCGGTACTGTAGCTTATGATACATTTGTGAATAGCAGAGTGGCTCTTCGGTATCTCTTTTTCCTCAAAATTCCGTACTTAATTTTTGATTTGGCATCCTTGGCTGTTATCTGGAAGATCTTGGAAGACCGGCAGCAAAAGTTGCGAGGAGTCATTTTCTGGGCTCTAAATCCAGCCCTTCTATTCGCTACCTTTATGTGGGGCAGATTTGAAACTTTGCCAATCTTTCTGACCCTTCTTGCATTCCTCTTTGCTTACAAGAAAAATCCTCAGGCTTCGATTGCGGTTTTGAGCTTAGCTATTAGTGCTCGAACCGGTTATGTTCTTTTCCTTCCCTTCTTCCTGATCTATTTCGCCAGAGATTGGAAACAAATTCTCACTTATTCAATTATTGGTCTCTTGCCGATGTTTGTTACTTCACATCTTTTTGGCATATTTGGAGGAGGTGGTTTACTTGATACTCTGCAGGGCGGTTTTTTCGATTTCACAATCAGCGGTCAGATCAGCACTGGTTTCACTTCGATCGCAATAAATGCACTTACATTTCCGCTCATTCTTTTCCTTTTCTGGACCAAGAAAGAAAACATGACTTTCAAGAGATTGGTCAGCTTTTCTACTATTGGGGTGCTGTCATTCTTTGCCTTTAGCTTCTTTCACCCTCAATATCTAGCTTGGGTTACACCTGCTCTTGTTCTCGCTTTTGCTCTCAACAAGAAAATTATCTGGCCGATTATCATATTGATGATTTCGTACTTCTTTATGATTGATATGTATTTTGGCTTCGGGCGCACGACTGGACTTTTCGCTCCACTCAACTATTCCTTTTTCTCGACTCTGGGAGGATTGGCAAATCAAAGTTTCTTTGCTAATTGGTCTGGCACAACGCTTCTAACCATCTTCCATAGCATTTTTGTTCTCATGATTGCAGTGATATCATTTATTCTCTACCAAGATGAAAATAAAACTAAATAAGAAAAATTTACTCATTACTTTGTTAGCGTTAGTGTTTGCGGCCATATTCTGCCGATACGCTCATTTTGATATTACTGGAAATACTCCTATTGCATCAGAAGGGGATTCAAAAGATCTTTCTGTCTCTGGTGGCAAATCAGCTTTCAGTTTTGTGGCAGACCGCCCAAACCCTGTTGGAATTCTAATTTCAGAACACAAGAAGATTTACCTCGAAAACGAGAAAAATCAAAATATTTCATTATCAATTTTTTCCGAAGCGGATAAGAATAGCGCTCTTTTACAGGAAAAGACTATTTCTTTCGCCGACATAAATTTAAACGGTTACAATGTAGTTTCTTTCGATCAGATTAGAAATGTCGAAGGGCAAAAAATCAAGATTATGTTCCAAAGTGGCACAAGCGATGGCCCTGCTGAAGTTTTTCTCTATAACAAAGCAAATGGAGGTTATCTCGCTCCAAGAATCATTTATCGTGAATATGTGAATGATTTTATCAAAGAATCCAAGGATAGTTTTGTCAGAGACAAGAAATTTGCTTATCTCTACTTTACTTTTATCGGGTTAACATCTCTCGCACTTTTATTTCTCATTTGCTTCGATATCTCTCCGGCCCAATCCGAGAAGAAAAGACACTGAGTATTGGATTGAATTTGTTTGCCATGTTTGTTACTATTATTAAGCAAGTCGTGCTCAAATAAATTAGGAGAATCTATGAAGAAGGCATTGATAACCGGAATTACGGGTCAAGACGGATCATATTTAGCAGAGCTATTATTGGAGAAGGGTTACGAGGTTCATGGATTGGTTCGGAGAGCTTCAACCTTCAATACTTCTAGGATTGACCATTTACTCGAAGATACTCACCACAAGGGGGTCAAACTTTTTCGTGAATACGGCGACCTCTCGGATAGTTCCAATCTTTCTAGAGTGATCGAGAGAATCAAACCTGACGAAATTTACAATCTGGGTGCCCAATCACACGTAAAGATCAGCTTCGAAATTCCGGAATACACCGGCGATGTCGTCGGACTTGGAACTTTGCGTTTACTCGACGCGATCAAGGACACTCAGGTCAAAACTAAATTTTACCAAGCTTCTTCCTCTGAAATGTTCGGGTTGGTTCAGGAGGTTCCCCAGAAAGAAACAACGCCATTTTATCCCAGAAGCCCCTATGGTTGTGCCAAACTCTATGCATACTGGATTACCAAGAATTATCGTGAGAGCTATGATCTTTTCGGGTCAAATGGCATCCTCTTTAACCACGAATCTCCTCGCCGCGGTGAGAACTTCGTGACCAGGAAGATTACGCGTGGTCTTGCTCGGATCAAATTGGGCAAAGATGATTGTCTTTATCTCGGAAACCTCGAGGCAAAGCGCGACTGGGGATACGCCAAAGACTATGTCGAGGCGATGTGGCTAATGTTGCAGCAAGACAAAGCCGATGATTTTGTAGTAGCTACGGGCGAAACTCACTCTGTTCGAGAATTTGTCGAAGAAGTCGCAGAATTCCATAATTATGATCTTGCGTGGAAGGGGAAAGGTTTGGATGAAGTTGGAATAGACAAGAAAACTGGCAAAACTATTATCAAGATTGATCCATATTTCTTCCGTCCAGCAGAAGTTGATCTTCTGATCGGAGACGCTACCAAAGCCAAGAAAATACTTGGTTGGGAGCCAAAAACCAAGTTCAAGGAGTTGGCAAAATTAATGGCTGAATCTGACCATGAGCTCGAAAACAGAAACTCAAACTAATAAAAATATTGATTTTATTTTCTGCTCCTTCTTTCCTGTTGGGCTAGAAGACTATGCTCAGTTTTTTGCCGAATATTTTGATGATTTTAAATACCTGAAATGGAAATTTCCTCACAGCAAAGACAAAAACGCGTATTCTGTCTTAGAGACGTACAAAGACGGCAAATTGGCAAAATCAAAGAAACTTTACTCATTTTCGAGGGCTGGCACTGAGTTGTACTTTTTGCTTCTGCCCTTCAACTATCTCATCTATCTATTCCAAGCGCTCGCGCTCATTTTTGTACCGCGGGAAAAGGGCAAGAAGGTCGTTTTCATGGGCATTAATTATTACTGCACTTTTTGTGGTATCTTGCTCAAGAAACTGGGACGGGTTGATTATGTTATCTATCGGGTAATGGATTTTTTCCCACTGCCTGATTCTGGTCCTTATCGACTTTTGACCAAAATATTCTATCAATTTGATAAATTTTGCCTGACACGAAGCGACTTTCTCTGGTTTACAACTGAGGGCCATATTTTGGGTAGAGAAAAATATGGTTATTTTGATCGCAAGAAGGTAAATTACGAGATGATTCCTTTAGGTATTAACATGGACAAAGTTGTGGTGGCGACGCCAGATGAGAAGAACAGTCACGCGATTGTTTATTGCGGAGTTGTCAATCGTTACCATCTGCTTGATCTTGTCTTCGAAGCAGTTGAGAAATTGAAGAAAACTTTTCCCGATCTCGTCTTCAATGTCATCGGCGATGGCCCGGATCTTAATTACTACAAAGAATTGAGCAATACCAAGAAACTTGGGAAAAGTGTTGTTTTCCATGGGTATATGGAGGAAAACGAAAAATTTTACAAAACAATCTCGGAAAATTCACTCGGAATCGCCCTCTATCGGGACGAAGAGAATTTGATGAAATACACTGAACCTGCCAAAGTGAAATATTATCTTAATTTTGGTATCCCGGCGATCATTTCTAAAGTTCCGCAAATTGCCTTTGAACTAGACAAAAGAGAAGTTTCCTTTGCTGTCGACAATACCATTGAGAGTATCGCAGGAGTGATCAAGAAATACTTTTCTGATCCCAAAATGCGACAGAAATATCGATCAAATCTTTTGAATTATATCAAAGAGGTTGATGTGAAAATGCTTCTTCGCGATCGCTTCGAAAAACTAGAGAATAGTATTAAATAAATTTCCGATTAATCTTTATCGTTTGAATCAAAAGTGATAGGATGTAACTGACGGATTACAGTCAAATTATTGAAAGGATTTGTATGAACAATAAATACCGTGTTTTGGTTTTGAATTTGCCAGGCCAAGTTCTGAAAAGCGGATCTCGTTGGTACAATGTGATCAAGAAGGAGAGTGCTTCCCTGAGATATTACCCATACCCATGGTTTATGGGGTACCTGACTTCATTGCTCAAGACCAATAAATATGATGCTGTCTTGAAAGACGCAGTCGCTCTGGAATGGACAGCCGACCAAGCACGCAATTATATAAAGGAGTACAAGCCAACGCATATCGTCTGCGAGCCAACCTGGGTTAGCTCGGAGGATGACAAAAAATTTGTAAAAAAGCTTCCTGGTAATATCGTAAAGATTGCTGTTGGGAACTATGCTACGAACTATCCGATGGAGTGCTTGGCTGAAGGATTTGATTATGTTGTCGTTGGTGAATATGAATTCTTGATCCTTGATTTTCTAAAATCAGGTGGCAAGAAGTTGCCGAAGAATTTTGTGAGTCTGACCAAAAAAACTTTCGAGCATCCTGATTTGATTGAAGATCTAGACAAATTTCCATTTCCAGAGAGGGATGATACGCCGATTGAGTATTTTAATGAACCTTCGTGCTATGGCAAAAATGTTGTCCTGGTGACTTCCCGTGGCTGCCGATTTAATTGTGGATTTTGTAATGTTGAGGCGATCTATGGTCGCCACTGTTACAGGATGAGAAGCCCGGAAAATGTTGTGGATGAGATTGTGGAATTGCAAAAGAAATATAAATTTGACGAAATCTACTGCGATGACGACAATATGGTAGCTCGTAAAAGCCATGTTGACGGAATTTGTCGTGAAATTATCAGGCGCAAGGTCAAAGTCAAATTTTGTTGTATGGGAGATGCCCGCGTTGACGACGAAACCCTCGAGCTTTTGGCTCAGGCTGGCTGTGTCACCTACAAATATGGGCTGGAACATTTGGACAAAGACGTTTTGGCTGCGATCCCGAAAGCGCTCGATCCAGAACGATCCCTTCAAATTATCAAAAAATGTCACGAGCTCGGTATTCGGGCTTATGCCAATCTGATAGTTGGTTTGCCTGAATCAAACTGGGACAAGGATCTCGATATGTTGAAGATGGTATTTGCTGCCAGACCTGATTTGATTCAGATTGGTATTGCTACCCCATATCCGGGCACAGCTTTTTACAAAAAATCGGTCGAAAAGGGTTGGCTTATCTCGAAAACCGGTCACGATTTCGATGTCACCGGTCAAAGTGTCGTATCTTATCCTGATTATTCTGCTGCCAAAATTACCGAGATGTTTCATCTCGGCTGGACGATGTGGTACAAAAATGTAATCTTGCATCAGCCCAAAACTCTCTGGTTTTTCTTCGTTAGTGAAGTACGGAGAAATGGGTTTTTCCCAACAATTTTCAAATCTTTTTCGTATGTTGCAAAAACACTCAGAAGGTCGAAATAATGAACAAAGTACAAAAAACCATTTTGATTACTGGCGGAGACGGATATGTTGGTACAAATCTGGTTAATTTTTTGAAGAAAAGTGGCGGTTATCTCGTTCATCCTGCCATTTTGGCTTCAAAAGGTTTGGATAATGAAGTCATCCTAGATATAACAGATAAGGAAAGTTGCGAAAAGGTAATTGCTGAAATTAAGCCAGATTTTATAGTTCACACTGCTGGATTGAGTAGTCTTGCTGCATGCGAAAAAGACCCTGGTCTAGCGGAAAGAATCAACACGATTGGCACTACCAATTTGGCCGAAGCGGTTTCGCGTATTGTGCCTGATTCAAAATTTATATTTTTTTCCTCCGACTATGTTTTTGAAGGCGACAAGGGCGGCTACAAAGAGGAAGACAAGAAAAAGCCGAAAACAGTTTACGGGAAGACCAAGGTCGAAGCCGAAAACAGTATCAAAACTCTTTTGAAAAACTTTGTAATTTTGCGGACAGCCAACATTTTTGGCCGCGGGGGAAACTTCTTTTCATTTGTTGAGAAATCGCTCCAAGATGACGAAAAAATTGATGTTTTCTCTGATGTTTATTTCACTCCTACCTACATTGATTATCTTTTGAACTCAATTGTCTCTCTGTTGGAAAATCCTTTCACAGGAGTGATTCATGTTGCCGGACAGGAGAAGATTTCGAGATATCAGTTTGCTACAGAAATGGCGAAGGTAATGGGAAAAGACTCAAATTTAATTGTTGGTGCCAAAGCTCCAGTAGAGGGTCTAATTTCCAAGGATAGTTCACTTAATACTGATTTGGCTGCCAAAGTAATCAACGGCTTCAATCCCTCGATTTCCAAAGCAATTTATTATCATCTTGACATTCTGGAATATCCGTATTTCTACTTTGCAGATGATCGTGGCAAAATCAGAGGGATCAGCGATGAAAGCTGGGAAGAGATAAACTGTCTTGAATCAATTAGTGGAATTGTTCGAGGCAACCATTATCACAAGTTTTGTGATGAAGGATTCTTCGTGGTTGAAGGGAAAATAAAAGTAGATTTTTTGAAGGTAGAAGACAAAGGGCAAGATTGTCATTTCATTGCTGAAAAGGGGGACGTCTTCAAAATCTACCCATACACATTACACACTTTTGAAACACTGGAAGACAGCAAGTGGATCAATTTTTTGACCAAGAAAACCGATCAAAACAACAAAGATATTTACAAGTTAAATTAATAATATAAGAAAAGGTTTCTATGTTTGATGACAAAGTAATTTTCGTTACGGGTGGCACCGGATCTTGGGGGCACGAACTAGTTAAACAAATGCTTGAAAACTACAAGCCAAAGGAAATAAGAATTTATTCTAGAGGTGAACACAAGCAGGTTGAAATGAAACGCGAGTTTGGAAATAATCCACTGCTTCGCTTCATAATTGGAGATGTACGTGACAAGAACATTTTGGGCTTGGCGATGAAAGGATCGGATTATGTTTTTCATCTTGCAGCACTAAAACACGTTCCAATCTGTGAAGAAAATTGCTGGGAAGCTGTACTGACCAACATTTATGGTACCCAAAATGTGATTGAATGCGCTATCGCCAATCAGGTCAAGAAGGTTGTCGATATCTCAACCGACAAAGCAGTTGATCCTCTCAATCTCTACGGCTGTACTAAAGCATGTGGCGAGAAGATGATTATCAATGCTAACGAAAACTATGTTTCGGACACGAAATTTGTTTGTATTCGCGGGGGGAACGTCATGGGTACAAATGGCAGCGTATTACCGCTCTTCAAGCGCCAGATAGCCGAAAGTAATGAAATTACAATTACAGATCCCAACATGACACGATACCTGATGAGCACAAGAGAGGCGATTAGTCTTGTTTTTCAGGCTGTTCTAAATTCTGAGGGCGGCGAAATCTTTGTTATGCGGATGCCAGCGACCAAGGTTTCGAACATTGCCGAAGTGATGACAAAACTTTTTGGAAATGACGAGACAAAGCAAAAAATAATTGGTGTTCGACCTGGTGAGAAATTGCACGAGGTATTGGTCTCGAAGAATGAATCACCGCGGACCAAGATTTACAACGAGAAATATTATGTCATCTTGCCCCAATTCAAAACTCCAGGTATGAAAAAGTATGACACTCTGTCTCCGATCGAATATGAAGAGTTCAATTCCAACAATGCAGATCATCTGGATGACGAAAATTTTGTCTCAATCTTGAAGAAGGAGGACTGGTTATGGAAAGACTAAAAATTGCCATTTTTGGCAGTGATGGATTTATTGGAACTCATCTTCTGAAATTGCTTTCGCAAAACGAAAAGATTGAGCTGATTCCATTTAAGGGCAACAATCTTGAGCGTAAGGAAATTTTCGATTTCTTTGAGGAGAATTCTGGCATCGACCAGGTAATCAATCTAGCCGGTACATTTTTTGGCGACTTTGATCAACTTTCCAAAGTGAATTTGGTAGTTTTGAACAATATTCTTGAAACGGCTACGGCAAATAAGGTTGGCAAAATCATATACACTTCCTCTGGCGCAGTCTATGGTGAGCCCTTGAGGAGTGAATCGAAGGAGAGTGACCCGCTGCATCCAAATACCGTCTACGGTCTAGTCAAGAAATATTGTGAAGAGTCGGTCTTGTTTTACAATGAAACGAAGAGGCTGGAATATTGCATTTTGCGTTTTTCGAACGTTTATGGCGAAGGAAACAATAAAGGCGTAATTTATAATTTCTTAACCGATATTGAAAAATCGGGCAAGGTCAGAGTGACAGGGGACGGCGAACAATCTCGTAACTTTCTCTATGTCACAGACGCTTGTGAAGCATTAGAAAAAGCAATTTTTCATAAGAAATCGGCAGTATTTAACATTTCCAACCCAATCAAAGTCTCTATCAATGATATTTTGGAGAAGTTGAGGCAGACGCACAAGTTTGAGGTCGAATATGTCAAATCTGACAATTTCCTCAAGGACTTACTTTTAAATATAGACAAAGCCAAAGAAGAACTAGGATTTGAACCAAAGGTAGTCGATCTAAAATTGGACTTATAGATGGCATCGAAAAGTTTTGCAGTCGTAGTCATCAATTACAATGGTGAAAAATTTCTCGAAAAATGCTTCGAGTCTTTACTTCTGGCCCAAGGTATTGATGATAATTTTGATATTTACCTTCTGGACAATCACTCGAGCGATGATTCAGCTTCTTTGACAAAACGGAAATTTCCCAAGGTCAAGATAATCCAAACTGGAGGAAATCTGGGTTTTTCTGGTGCTTATAATTATGCCCACAAATTTTTCAAAGAGAGTAAAATTGATTATGACTATTATTATATTCTGAATAACGACACCATCACGACAGATACAGGAATTTTTCAAAGAATAAAGAAGCTTTTTGAGAAGGATGAGAATATTGGCATTATTAATCCAACGGTTTTAAACCAGGACGGCAGCATTCAATTCCAAATTGGCGACTTTTATTTCCTAACTGGAACAACAATTTCTCACAACCGAGGCGCCTATGAAAGCGCCAACAAACTGGCGCAGTCAAAATGGTCAACTGGGGCCGCTCTTTTCATTCGGTCAAGTGTTTTTGAGGAAATAGGTGGCTTCGATGATTACTTTATGTATATGGAAGATGTCGCATTGTCTTGGAAAGCTCTGAATCTTGGTTACGAGGTAGTTTGCGATTTTGGATCTTCTATTGTTCACGCTCATGACGGCACTAAGAAAGCGGCTGAATTTAGTCATTATTATTCTGAGAGAAATAGACTGCTGATGTACTGGCAAAACTTATCTTCAATTTTCTTTTTCTGTTTTTTGCCGTTCTTTATTATTATACGCTTCTCTGTAATCTTGGCCTGGTTTATTTTGAAGGATCAAAATGCTAAAATTGCACTATCAATTGCGAAGGATTTTCAACTCTTGAAGTATTTCCATTCTAATCCCAAGGTAACTCACTTAAAATAAAAATATTATGATTTACATTATCGCAACACACTCCGTTTACAAGAACAACACAGAAGCATTCGGACCGGCCAATAGCATCGCTGCTTTTCTGGCTGCCAAAAAACAGAAGGTGCTGTTCCTGAAACATGCACTCGAGGGAAGCAAAGAATCGGTAGCAATATTGCCGGATCAATCAGTTGAGAAAATCGAACTTCCTGGCAACGGCATTCTGTCACGAGGTATCCGGGAAATTAAATTAAATCTCAAATTTTCCGCAAGTGAAAAGGAGGAGAATATTTTTATTGGGGTTGATCCGATCAACGGATTCGCAGGCAGTTTGCTTAAAATCTTGGGCAAGACAGACAAATTTATCTATTTGACGGCCGATTATATAGAGAAACGCTTCAATAATTGGTTTCTAAATGCCTGCTATCATCTGGCTGATCGGATTTGCCTTCTCTTTTCGGATGAAGTTTGGTCTGTTTCCTCCAGAATCATGAACAAAAGAAAGCGTCAGGGAGTTCCTGATAGGAAAAACAAACTGATAGTTAACTCCCCGGATTTCCATTCAATCAAGAGAAAAGATTATAATGGCAACCAGAATCTGGTTGTAATTTCACCGCTTTCTAAGGCTTTGAATTTGAGTCCGATTATTAATTCCCTCAAGCCGCTTTTCTCCAAGTACCTCAAGTTAAAGCTGGAAATAATTGGTTCTGGCGAGGAGGAAGAAAACTTCAAGCAAATGGTTCATGATCAAGAGCTAGAAGAGGAAATTCATTTCTTGGGCTGGAAACAGCATGATGAAATTCTTGATATCATGTGTAGCTCTTTTCTTGGATTTGCACTCTATACTGGTGCGGCTTCCTGGAATGTGTATGGTGATTCAATGAAAGCAAGGGAATATGTCGCTTGCGGTTTGCCGGTAATCATTAATGAAATTCCTTCCACGGCCGAGGAAGTCAAATCTTATCATGCCGGTCTGGTGCTATCCTCGATCAGTGAGACCAAGATCACCAACTTCGTCGAAAAATGTCTGACTGATAAAGAATACTATCTCTCTCTTCGTGAAAATGCTCTCAAAATGGGACAAGATTTTGACAAGACGAAGATATTGTCGGAACTTCTACATTTATAAGTATAATTTACTGGGTTAAATCAAAAAACATGAAAAAATTACTAAAATCAAAAATCCTTTGGTTGATAATTTGTCAGCTCGCGATCATTTTTGTCTCAGTCGTGAATGTTTTCCCCCGAGGCTATATTTTTGCTGGCGGCGATATTACTCAATATTACAATCTGGCTCATATAGCCAAAGGGTTGCATTTCACTTGGTCTAATTTTTCCGGCGAAGGCTTCTTCTTGCAGTTTTTTGGTTACAGTCTTTTCTATGACGTTGTCTATTTTCTCAAATCACTTTTTCATATTTCAAATTCCGGCCAATCTTTCTTCTACTTCTTTTTCTTCATGACTGGTTCTTTTTGGAGTTTTTATCTCTCATCGAAACTTTTTCTCAAGGACGCGCATCAGAGTAGTTTTTACCGAATTGGCTTTGCGCTTCTCTACACCTTCAATTTCTACGTTTTGAACACCTTTTACTTCATCTGGGGATATTCGCCATTCCTGACTCTATACACCCTAATTCCTGCAATTTTCGGACTCTGCTATCGTTATTTCTCTTCCGAAAAGATGGAGTGGAAAAGCCTGTTTTTGCTCGCCATTCCGTTTTTCCTCTCAAATATTGCCAATGGAAATATGGCCTTCTTCATTTCTCTGAATATTATTTCAATCATTTTCATTGTTTCTCTCTATCTTTTTTCCGAACGTAAAATTAATTTTCTTTTTTATCTCAAGAAAATGGTTTTTTATTACGCTTTTTATTTTCTCTGTGTCTGCTGGAGTGTTTTTCCTCAGATAATCGAGCTACTTCGCCTGGCAACATCTTTCAATAGTGGAGGAACGATATTTGACAACAAAGCATGGATCATCTGGCAGTCGATCAGCTTTCCTGACATCTTTTTCCTCGTGCCTCACCTGGCAGATTTTATCAGTACTAAGATATTTGCAGGATCAGCACTGTTCTTGGCTTTGATCGGAGTTGTTATTTTTAGCCAGGCTTTTGCCAAAGCTAAAATGAGTAAGATTACCTTGACTTTCCTTATTCTCTTGGTTATCGGTATCTTCCTTGAGAACAAAGGCGTTGGGATTGTGAGCAACGGTCTCACTATTGCTATTTTCAATAATACCTTGCTTGGTGCACTTCGAAGTTACGACAAAGTTTTGGTTTTCTTCCCCTTTATCATAATTATCCTGATATTAATTCAATTTCAATCTTACAAGTATAGAAATTATGTAATTGGTGTTTTGGCTGTGCTGGCTTTGTCATTTAGCTATCCATTTTTTATTGGTGGAATTCAGAAAACTTTCTCCAACGCGTATTCTGATGGTGGCAATTATCTGACTTCGAAGGGGACATTTATTCACAATATTCCAAATGAGTACTTTGAAGCCGCTGCCATATTAAATCAGAAACTCACTGATAGCAAGTTACTAACGATGCCCTATAGCGTTCTGAACTCACCTGGCTGGGTTAACTATACTAAATGGAATGTTACAGGGGTTGATCCGACAACGCAACTTTTCAACAGTCCGTCGGTAGAAATGAACGGGTATGGAGCTTTTGGGAGCTGGAATTATGGCAAATTGTGGGGAGGGCAGTCAGCGAGTGATTCGGTTTGGCTCTTTAATTTGGCTGGGTATTTGAATACAAAATATTTGATTTACCACAAGGATATTTCCCAAAAATTCATTGCGCAGACACAGGGGAAGATGATTGATTTGGAAAAAGATGGGCATATTTCCAAAGTTATCGAGAATGACTATTTCGTAGTCTATAAATTAGCCGATCGTTTCTATCTACCTCATTTCTATACTCCGACGCAAGCGATTGTCTCCGACTTGAGCATTGAACATTTGCCTACAATATTAAAGGGCGTTAATAATTCTAGTCGCAGTGCAGTCATTCTTTCTTCGCAAAATGTTGGCAAAGATTTATCTAAAATTGCGCAATCTCCAACAGGTTTGCCAGTCTTGGAGTACAAGAAAATCAATCCAACGAAATATCATGTTGTAGTTCACGGCTCAAGTGATACCTTCCCAATGATTTTCTCGGAGGCGTTTCATGGTGGTTGGCAAGTTTTTCTTGGCGATTCAAGCGCTGTCTCGAAGGACAGTCTTGGTAGCCGATTACAGTCCTACACAGCGTTTTCTGACAACGAAGATGTTCAGGCCAGCAAAGATGATCTGACTTCATATGTAAATTCGGGATTAGTTAGTAATCTGGGGGATGGTAAATCCAAAGAGTTGAAATCAGTTGTCTGGAAAGACGGTAGGGATACAACAGGTGAGACGCAAAAATATACAATCGATTTTATTTCCAAGAATATTCAGGGAACTATTCAAAACAATAATCTCTCTGATGGCTCGATCTTTGAGACTTGGACAAAGAATCCAGTTGTTCCAGAGTCTGAACATTTCATCGCCAACGGCTATGCCAATGGTTGGGTCGTTGAGACTAACCAGATCTGTCAGAACAATTCAAAATGTACCAAAAACTCTGATGGGTCGTACGACCTTGATCTCATTATCAGTTTTAAGCCTCAGGAATACTACTATCTAAGTCTCTGGGTTTCTCTGGGCGCATTACTTATTGCTGCTTTCGGATTGATCTTTGTTTGCCGCTCCAAATTTAAGAGCAGGGTCAAAAATGATGTTAAATAATTACTGGGACTGGTCGTTCCCGTATTTCACGGCGCAAATCGCCAATTTTTTCGGAGGAGCCTTCAAAACCAGTTGGAATTCTTTCGATTTGGGGCAGGCTTCGAGTTATGCTTCAAATTTTTACCTGAATTTCGTTCTCTCACTTCTGTCTCACTTGAAATTTCTAAAAAGCGAAACAATTCTTTTGCTGATCCTTCTGCTTTTGTTGGTTTTTGTCGTCCTGGCTGCCAGGAAGCTTGTAGATATGAAAGATCGCTATATTTTCATCCTTCTTCTCGTCCTCAATCCGGCAATCTATTACAAACTTTTGGCTGGCCATCTTGATTATTATATTTCCTATTTATTTTTCATTTACCTAATCTATTATCTCTTGCGCAAGTACCGCCCGAACTTTTCTTCGGCCATATTGCTCGGGCTGATTTTAGCTTTCATTGGGGTTCAAATTCAGTTCCACATTTTTGCTCTCATTACATTGATTTTATTTTTTGCCTGTAACAGAGAAAAGTTTTCTCTGAAATATTTATCGCTGAGCTACCTAATCGTTTTTTTGGTAAATTTGCCCTGGTTTTCCAATTTCTTGATCAGAGCAACTCATGTCTCTGGTGCTTCCAGTCATGCTGGTAGCGAATCTTTTCTAGCGGAAATGTTTGCTTCTCCGATACGGATTGTCACAATGGTGTTTTCGAACGCCACCAATATTCAATATATTTACAGCCGCTCCTTCCTGATTTTCTATGGTCTTGTTACCCTTGCTATTATTTTTGCCTCCCTGTATTATCTTTTTTTCCTGCGCAAGAAAACTGAAATCGTACCGAAAGAGGAAGATCGAAAAATTGTTTTCTTGATGTTTTGTTGGCTAATTTTCTTTTGTCTGGGAACCGGCTACTTCCAAAAAGTTCCAATTCCTTTAGTTAACGCAATCTATCCGATGTTTCGGGAAATTGGACACTTCGCACCAATGGTTCTGCTTTTCGAATTTCTTACTTTTGCCTTTATTTTTCCATATTTACCGCTCAAAAAGGTATTTCAGTATGGCATTTTTGCAATTATCCTGGTTTTTCTTGGCTCAAACACATACTATTTTGTCAAATACTTGCCAGTTATTAACTATGGCCTGGCCAGGTCTGATTTTCAGTCATTCCTTGACTTTGGCAGCTCTGATAATTCTTCCTTCAGAGTGCTCTCTTATCCGTTTTGGAATCAATATGGCTTCATTGCTCAGCCTTCTGTTGTCAAGGACGGCAAATTGATCAGTAATAGTGGCTGGGATAGCTTCATGGGCTATTCGGGCAAGGAATATCTCAGCAACTACGCCTATGGTGGGTCAAGCGTCAACAATACCTTACAATACAATCTTCTCAACAATTTCGATATTAAGCCGCTGGAAGAGAGAAATGTGAAATATATTTATGATTTTTCGAAATTTTATGAATCAAATTTTGAAAAATATACTTCAGTCGAAAACTATGACTGGAATCTGGCTTTGATCAAGAATGATCCTGAATTTGAAAACAAGATACTGGCGGCGAATCCGGGTAAGATTTCCAAAGTCGCTGACGGTATCTTAAAACTTAATCAAACTCTTCCTCGAATCTCTGGTCAAAATGTCACTTTTGCGAAAATAAATGATACTGAATACAAAATTGAAATAAAAAACCTAAGCGATTCGACCGCTCTCTTATTTACCAATAATTTTGACAAAAATTGGAAGTTATATCTAGACAAACCAAACTCTCTTTCTTGTACAAATAGCCAAGCAGAGAACGGAGCAACTGAGTGTTTGGATTCGGGCAAATTTATGAGTGGTGATGAATTCGTCAACTATTTCCGCAAACCGATATTTGAAGATACCCATTCGCAAACCCTAGGCTATGCCAATGCTTGGGTACTTAACAAAGACACTATCGCATCTTTTGGCAGTGATTTTTACAACCAAAATTCTGACGGCAGCATAAATTTGTCACTCACTTTATATTTCAAGCCCCAAACTCCCTTTTTGGCCTCATTGTTCTTGAGTATCTTGACGCTCTTCCTATCAATAGGGTATTTGGTATATACTATTAAACATAAAAAACGAAATCATGACGCAAAATAATGCAAACAATTCCCCTCTGGCCGATTTTGGCCGACAAATTATCAAGGATAAGCGCTACATAGCGTTGCTTCTGCTTTTCTTGATGCTTTTGTTTTTTGGTAAAAATGTCAAAAACAGTGATATTTCAGATGATTCACTCAATCAAACTTCAAAGACGCAGATTGCGAGTAACACCACATCTTATACAATCAGTGATGTTCTTGATACGAGAGCGGGAGAGAATTACCGCCTTCTCTACCAGATCAAAGCAAGATCAACATATGATACAAACGGAAGCGCTTTGACCGAGAAAATTGTTTTTGGCTTGTCAGACAAACTTGGCAATGAAAAAATTGTTCAAAGTGTCGATGTTCCGCTCAACTCTCACGAATTTACAAACGAAGACATTATTTTCAACGTCGATAGAGAATATCAGAGTGTTTTTTTCAGAAAAGCCGATCTGTCGAGTCCTTCTGAAGTAACGATTCCGACCTACCATCTTGTCAGATTGGACGGCTCCAGTAATCTATTGTCATCACTTGACGGAAGCCTCGATATTAGCCATCCGACCGAGACCTTCAAGCCTGATGACAGCGTGGGAATTGCGGATACTTCGGCCAAGAATATTATTGTCGGTGAAACATTTACGGCTCAAAATGATTATTTGTCGAGTGTTAGTTTCAAACTGCACTTTCGTGGAAGTGGTGGCAGTGGTAATTATCAGCTGATCATGAGAGAAGTCAAGGACGGTGCAATTAGTGGACCAGATTTATCCAATCTTTCGTTTGACGAAATAATGGCCGAGAATACTTACCAAACAGATTCAACGGACGGAATTTACAACTTCCCGGTTCGTACAAAGCTGATGAAGGGGAAGCAATATTTCATCGGTATTGATAATTCTAGAGCAGTAGCTAATTTTTTCAATAATTTACAAATTTTCGGAAGCAGTGACGGGATTCAGAATCGTAATGGTATTGGTTACAAAGTTGAGAAAAACAACAAGCTTGTAAATGAAATTGGTGATGTTTACTTGGAATATTTTTTCGCTGATCAACCCATCTACAACAATATTAGGGCCAATCTTGGTGATTCATTTGATGACAGGGGAAATGGTACAGGGAATTATTCTTACAGCAAGAACAGTTTGGATCTTTTTGCTACCGACAAGGGTTTTAATGTGTACAGGCTCAATACTTTCTTCCCGTTCAGTTCTCTCTATATCGAAGTCGGGCTCAATACTGTCAAATTGTCCGACAACTACCATGTATTTTATTCATTTGACAATCAAAACTGGCACGAAATTATTGAGAATAGCCAAGTTGACCAGATTAGCTTCTTCAGACAAAAAATCAATGGAGATATCAGCAATAGTGTGATATACATAAAAGCAACTGGAACAGCTCAAAATAAAGCTGCCTGGGATTTCGATTCACTAGATGTAAACGCAACTGTTAATATTAATAGATAAATATGATTGAAAAAGTTGACAATTTAATTCGAAAAAATGATTGGCAAAAATATTTAACCAAACAGTATTTTGGATATTTCGTCCTGGTCTGTTTTGGAATTCTCGGTCTTTTCTCTGACTGGAACGCAAAGGAACTGGTTTTGATCCTTTTTCTGATTTGGTTGGTACTTTTTCCGCTTGCCACCCAAGTTTTGGCCAAGATCTCAGCCCTTTTCTTGGCCTTAACAGCACTTACAATGGCCCTAAATCAGGCAAATCGGGCAGAAATATTTTCTGAGCTTGCTTATCTCTTCTTGATTCTTGCTGTAATAATGACAATCCTCCAATTCAGTATGGAGAGAAAGAAAAAATAATGTATGCAGTGATAATGGCCGGCGGAAAGGGGACCCGACTTTGGCCACTCTCTAGGACGAAAAAGCCGAAACAGCTCCATTCTTTCATTTCTGACAAATCGCTGATTCGTGAAACATACGAGAGACTTTTGCCAAGTTTTCCCTCGGCAAAGATATTAATTTCTACTACTCCTGAATATCTAGTTGACATCAAAAAAATAATTCCGGAGATTGCTGAGGATGATTTTATTGTAGAACCATATCCAATGGGTACGGCGGCAGCTTGCGGATTGGCCACAAAAATTATAAACATGAGAGATTCTGAGGCTGCTGTTATTTTTTTGCCGGCTGATCACTCAATCAAAGACAATGGCAAATTTCTGGAGGCAGTTGGGTTTGCTGAAGAACTTTGTGAAAACGAATATGATGGATATATTTTGACAATCGGAATCAATCCGACCAAACCAGACACGGGACTGGGCTATATTAAAATGGGCTCTCAGGTTGAAGAATCAGATAACCTGCGTGCATTTTCTGTCGAAAAGTTTGTTGAAAAACCAAATCTCGAAAAAGCAGAGGAGTATGTCTCCTCATGGGAATATCTTTGGAATTCAGGAATTTTCATATGGAAAACCAAGAAAATGCTGGAATTGTTTGCCAAATATTTGCCCGAAACAACCAAAGTTCTTGAAAATGTCGGTCAGAATCTGGGGACAGCGTTGTATGAAAAAGTATTACGAAATGATTACAAGAAAGTTGAGAATACTTCCATAGATTATGGCATCTTGGAGAAGACAAAAGAAATTTTGGTCGTGCCTGCTGATTTTGGCTGGTCTGATGTTGGAAGTTGGGGAACGCTCCTTTCGGAACTAACCAAAAATTATAATACCAAAGTAATCTCAAGAGGCCATCATATTGGTGTTGACAACGATAATTGTCTCTTTTTTGCTGGTGACAAATTAATTGCAACGGTGGGGCTAACTGACATTATTGTGGTTGATACTTCTGATGCTTTGCTCATTTGCAACAGTCACAAGTCTGGGCAGGTCAAGGACCTTCTGGAGAAATTTCAGCAAGATGATAAACACCACTATTTATAAAATGAAACATCAAGATTCAAAACCTAAATCACAAATTCTCATAACAGGAGCCGCTGGATTTATTGGCTCTCATGTCTCTAAAATGCTTTTGGAAGAAGGGAGAGAAGTAGTTTGCGTTGATAATTTTAATGATTATTATGATCCAAAACTGAAAGATTATCGGGCGGAAGAGATTCAGGAGAAATATAGGACAAAAGTCTTACGAATTGATATTAGAGACGTTGCCAAATTGGAAACACTTTTTTCTGAACATAAATTTACAGCTGTGATCCATTTGGCTGGTATGGCTGGAGTTCGTTATAGTATGGAAAATCCAAACCTGTATTTCGAGGTCAACACGATTGGTACTCTGAATATATTGGAAATGATGAGAAAGTACGATGTGCCCAAAATTGTGATTGCCTCGACTTCTTCTCTCTATGCCGGTGGCGAAATGCCATTTTCTGAAAAGCTTCCGGTCAACACACCAATTTCGCCTTATGCTGCTTCGAAAAAAGGAGCTGAGGTGATTGCCTACACCTACCATCATCTCTACGATATTGATGTTACAGTTGTCAGATACTTTACTGTCTTTGGACCGGCCGGCCGACCAGATATGAGTTATTTCCGTTTTATCAAAGCGGTTGATGAAGGAAAGCCGATTGAACTGTTTGGAGATGGTATGCAGACTAGAGACTTTACCTATGTTTCTGATATTGCTAGCGGCACAATCAGGGCGATGAAAAAAGTTGGCTACGAAATTGTCAATCTTGGTGGCGGCAAGAAGCCAATATCGATCAATTACATGATAAATTTGATCGAAAAATTACTTCAAAAAAAGGCCCTGATCAATCAAAAAGATTCAAACAAAGCCGACATGGATTCAACCAGTGCTGACATATCCAAAGCTAGCAAGCTTCTGGACTGGCAACCGCTTGTTGATTTCGAGGATGGGATCAAAGCGTGTGTCAACTGGTATAAGGGAAATAAAGAATTTTAGTTTGCCTCCGGCCTTAACAATTCTCTGACTGTGCTAATTTTTAGAATTTGCAAAAGATAAGAGAAGATGGCGTAACCTGCCAGCGTCAAGACTACCAAGAAGAGGAAGTTGATATCCAGAGTCTTTAATATATAACCTAGCCCAAAGGTCATGGCGCTGACCAAGATGATCTTCATGATTTTTGCCCAATCGAGACGGTGGGCAATTATTTTTTTTGTGAAATAGAAATAAATTAGGAACAATACTATTTCCGACACGAGCGTGCCCCAAGCAGCACCAATATATGAATAACGAGGAATAGCGATAATATTAAAGGCCAAATTAAATAACAAAATGAAGCCGGAAATTCCAAGGAGGAGCCTTCTGTTGTCGTTGGCGATCAAAACCTCAGATAAGAGCACGTCGAGGTAGATGAAGGGCAACGTAAAGGCCAAGATGTTTTGAGCTGCAGCACCATCAACAAAAGTCGCGTTGGAGACAAGTGTGATGATTTCCCTCGAGAATACGACGCATACTATAGTGATTGGCAGCGCCATAAAAATCATAATTGGAACTGCCTGATTGATTATATTAGTAACATGTTTCTTGTCACTGACTATCTCTCGTGAAATGATCGGCTTCAGGGAGCTGGCAAAGTACGAACCGAAGAAAGCAACAACCTCCAAAACCTTATAAGCAATTGAATAAATGCCGACAGCATCAGGACCTTTCATTGGGTAAAGCATCAGAGTGTCGAGCTTGAAATATAGGCCGTTTAGGACAAATACAATTCCGAATGGGATTGAAATTCGAAGTAGCCGATTGGCAAAATCAGGATCAAAGGCAAAGCTAAATTTGGCAAAGCGTCTGGCGAAGAGCCATTTGATTAGAAAAGTTGAGAGGGCGCCAATTGTAATAGTTGAAACGACGATCAGGAAATTGCCACGAAAAATAATTACGAGGGCGAGCGCACCAATTGAGATCAGCTTACCCAAAAATTCCGAAAGGGCCGAGAACTGCATTTTGAGCCGATGTTGCAAAACCATGTCGTAAATACTCCAGAGCAGATTGAAAAGAAGGAAGCCCGAAGCGATAACGACGCCGAAAACAATATCAGAGTTTATATTATATTTCGCGTAGTAAGAGTGTCCAATCAAGATGAGGCCGATTGCCAAAACGCAGGTCAGAAGTGCTGAAACTAGGCGAATCGTAAAAACATTGGACAGAATCCTCTGTTCGTTTTCCGGGTGCTTTGAGATTTCTCTGACGGTAGTAGCAAAGAGACCCAATTCAGCGATCACGATGAAGAAATTGACATATGTCGTGATGGTATTGTATTCACCAACCCCTGTCTTGCCGAGATAATTTGCCAGTAACTTTACCGAAATCAGTGTCACTGCCAGAGTGATAACCCTGAAGATAATCTGCCAGGTCGTGTTGATAAAAATAGCGCGCTTGTCATTCATTTTTGTAAGAATTAAGAATTAAGAATTAAGTCGAGCACTCTGCGATTTAATCCATCTGCACAGAAGCTTGCTTGACTCTGCTGCTATGCCACAAACTTTTTCGTATATTAGAGATTCAATATACCCCAGATCTCGAGCCAATAGCAATTGATACTTTGCTTCTTCTAGAGAACCCTCGGCAATATTGTAAAAGTGGAGGCTGTCTTTGGTTGACTTGCGTTTGAATCCTTCAGCAATATTCGAGGGGACAGAAATAGCTGCTCGCCGGATTTGGTTTGTTAGACAAAATTCCTCGTTTTTTGGGAAAAGTTTGGTTAATTCATAAATCTTGAGAACAAATTCATGTGATTTTTGCCAAGCAATTATGTCTTGAAAACTTTTCATACTAGTATTCATTTGTCCTCCTAGCTGAATTCTTACTTCTGGATCCTTAGTTCTGAGAATATTTTTTTCCAGGCCTTTTTATTCTTGAAGATGACAATAACAAATAGAATAGCTAGGATCAAGACGAGCCCAGTCAATCCAGCGGTCACGTACATCCAGTTGATTTTTTCAAACCATTTTTTGGCAGGGATGATCGGGGTATTCGTGTCGGCAGCTGTCAGAATGTTTATCGCACCACCCAATCTCTGTGAAATTTCGAAGTGTATCGGGTCGGAAATAGGCGTCAGGGTTTTGTTGTCCTGGCCCTGGATCGTGAGGGAATAATTACCTGCTTTGAAAGGAAAATCTGCAATGAAACTGAAACTACCGTTCGCATCAGCCTTGACTGACAACAATTTGCCCTCCGGCGGAGTGATAGTTGGGCTGAAGATAATATTTGCCATATAATTTGGCAGAGTAAGACCAGAAATTGTGAAACCTGTCACGGTTCCACTCTCAATATCGTTTTTAAAATCAGTATTCTTTGTAATCGTGATGTTTTGTGGTTTGGCGATGTCGTCGTGAATTTTGGGATCAGGTTCCTTGATTGTAATTTTGAAATGAGTCGCGTCACCCCAACCGTCTCCGTTTAGCGCCCGAATGTGGAAATAATAAGTCCCAACAGCTTCATTGTCATAACTTGCAGTTGTGTTTGCGTTCGTCGCAGTTGCGGGTGGGATTGTGCCAGCCGTCTGATCGAGAAGATATGAATAATTAGTGACTCCGGTTGGTTTGTCCCAAGAAAGAACGATAGTGGTCACCTCGTAGGAAGTATTTTGGTCTGGGTGAGAAGTTGAAGTCACTGTAATTGCTCCTGGAGGGGTAGGCTTGCGAATTGGCGAAAACGATTGACTGCCACTGTCTGTTCCAACAATCGGACCCTTGTTAGCAAGTTGAACCCCGGAAACAGAAATCGAGCCACTACCGGTGGTCGATGCCTTGATATGACACGTTGCGATTCTAAATGATGTAGTTGCGCTCGTGAGTGCGCCAGCAAAACTGCCCGTCCCCGATGGCTTCGTCACCCAAAGCGCATCGCCAGGTGTGCAAGCAGTTACTTTGACTGATCCTGAAGCGCTGATCGTTCCTGAAAATGCGTTAAAAGTTGCACCCGATGCGGTGATAGTAACATTGCTTTCGTCGCCGGCATACTTGAGCGCTCCTCCGGAAACTGAAATTCCGGCAGCCAAGGTGACCTTGGGAATAATTAACACTGCAAAGACTGTCAGAAGACAAATTAACAAATTTTTTTTCATCATATCCCTTCTCACTTATTGCTCCCTGCTTATTGCTTACTGCTTAATCCTTAATTCTTAATCCTGATATTTTATTGCCCCCAATACCCGGCCAATATCGACAAATCTTGAATATCGACAACATGATCACCATTTAAGTCGGAGAGTGGCTCCTCTGGACTAGTTTGTCCCCAATATCCAGCCAAAACTGAGAGGTCCTGAAGGCCGACTGTTCCGCTGCCATCAATATCACCAGGCTTCTGGACCACGATCACAATCGATTTGCTGCCCAGAGTTGTACCATCCCCAGATTTGTAGGTAACAGAATAATTATTCGTGCCAAAGGCGAGACTTGTCAGATTCAATTCCCAGGTAGTTGAGCCAGTATCGGCTAACAACTGACCTCCGAGATAAGCTTTGGCGTCAGAAGTTTTGTATCCGGAAAGTTTCTGTGTGTTGACGTATGTCTTGAGGGTGAAAGGAGTTTGGTCGTTTGTATTTGTGTCAGGATGTGCCACGAACCAGGTATTATAATAGTTGTAGAAATTAAAATTTCCATTGAAAACATAAGGTGTGTAGCGGTAGAGCGAGGCGGTTGCGGCATTCAGAAGTTTGACATTGTATCCATCGGAAGTTGTAAATTCTTGACCGACTTGGTAGTCTAATCCTTTGCCTTGAGCTCTTTCATAGCTATATCGCAAAAGCCAGGCACCGTTTTCGACCTGTTTCGAGAATCCTTCTGTCGAATCCTTGCAACCATTGCCGTTGTTGTCACCAGAGACACCGTTGTAGCAATAACAACCCATTGCGGCATAAATAGCTCGGTCACCAACACTACTTTGGGTAATCAAACTTTGTTCCTTTTGTAGTACGACCAGTAATACTTTGGGGCTTACAGTATGAGTCGATTCATTTATTACAATTCCATTCCAGGTTCCGGCTGCATCGTAGCGACCATACGAAGCATCGAGAATGATCTGGGCTGCAGATCGGCCACCATCAGAATAATTAGTTAGCACAGAGTTATGCGAAGCAAGAAACGATTGGATTTGGTCCACTGTCATTGAGTCATAGGCCAGGAAATCCGTGTTGCTAATAAGATTGTTGTTGAGTCCAGAGCCAGTGAAGGTTCCGGCGCTAACATTTGCAAGGGCAAGTTCTGGGTTTAGCGATGCAAAAAGAAGTGCAGCGACTGCAAAATAGATACATAGACGGTTAATTTTTTCCTTCAGATATTTCATTTATGCTTACTTATGATTATATCACAACCAGATAGAATGTTTAGTGGAAAAGTGTAATATATACCAATGTTGCATAATTAAGCCAATAAACCTTTGATCTTTAACAATTTATTGCCTCTGAGACTGTTAATATACATACCAAGAGTAAAGCTTGTAATGATTCCTAATACTCTTATAACAAGACCAACTAAGCTTTTCGCT
>JAPLVL010000037.1 GCA_026397135.1 Candidatus Berkelbacteria bacterium | reverse complement strand
TGTTGATGCTAAGATTGGTATTATTGACGGCACTAATCGTCCGCGTGCCCTGGCGATAATTTTTCAGTAAATTTTTGGCGTTGATTATTGACATATTATTCCTTCTTATTAATTATTCCAGATTGCGGAGAGCTTCTTGGGGTTTCATTCCAGACGCTTTGACTGCTGCCAGGGTCCCAGCGAAGATTGAACCTAGGAATGCAACGCCTGCGCCAATTCCGAGAATGGCATAGCTGAAAGCGACATGAAGTTGGACTGCGGTAGTTGTGCCGCTCGACTGGGTACTGGCACTATTACCACCGAAGCGTCGCATGAATCCGCCACCCAAACTTGAACTGGCACTGGCTATTGTTGCTTGGAGGGAAATATTGAAATGGTTCAATATTGCGATAGCGCCGATTCCGAGCCCAATTCCTATCACGGCGCCGAAAAGTCCAAGCACGATGTTTTCCATGATGATCTGACGAATGATCAGTCCATTACTCCAGCCGATTGCTTTCAGAGTGCCGATTTCCCGAATTCTTTTGTTGACGGAGAGAATAGTTAGCAGACTGACGATGACGAAGGCCGCTAGGACGATTATGACGCTGACTATGCCGATGAACTTGTTGGTCAGATTGGCAGCACTGACGAGACTGCCGGAAACCTGTTTCGCTGTATCTTGTGCGCTGGTGATACTTGCACCAGTGAAAAGGGATGAAAGTGATTTGCTGGTAGCGTCGACATTTTTGGCGTTAGCAGATTTAACTAGTAAAATATTAATTCGGCCGTCTTTGCCAGCCAATTTCTGTAAATCAGATAGAGGCATGTAGAAATCAGCGGTGTTGGTGTATAATTTCGGATCGACGATTCCCGTGATGGTCAATTCTTGTTTGTTAATGGTAAATTTGTCGCCAACTTTGGTTCCGTTTTTGTCGGCGTACGACTTGCTTACAATTATTTCATTGGCTCCGCCGTCAAAATATTTTCCATCAACCACTTGATTTGGCAAGATTAAGCCGATATCGGTTTTGCTGGTGTCAACGCCGGCGACGGTGTAGCTTGTCGTTTTGATGTCAGTTGAGATTGGTCCAACATCTTGAGTGTAGGATTTCTCTGGAGCAGTAAATTGAAAATTCATCTTGCCCTTGAAACGATCTGGCATTGCGGCGTCTCTGGCAGCACGAGTTGCCTGGCGACAAGCGTCTGAGTGTTGGTCAGCAGCACAATCAGCTGAAGATTCAGCCGCTCTTGTAGCGTTGTCGACTGCTTGTTGCTCCGCGTCAGTCATGGGAGCAATATCTTGTTGAACATTGTAAGTTTCGCCGCCTGTTTTGAAGGTTGCAGTTACGCTAGGGATTTTTCCTTCCTGATGCTGAACTGTCAGCATCAGGCCAGTTGCATAATTTTTGACCAAAGAGGAGTCAATGTTGGCAGTGACGGTGCTGTCAAAGCTCAGCTGGGTTCCGGTTGCAAATGTGTCGCTGACGAAGCTGTCCCCGGGGTTTCCAAGTTTGGAGAGATCTGTTTGTATTCTGTTCTCTGACATTGCTTCCTGTCTGGTTGTAGTGTCAAGAGTACTCAAGTTTTCAGTGCTGACGGAGCGAGTTACCATGATGTCCGTGCCGACATTTTGGAGCGGATTCAGGACTTTGTCCTGCGAAGCGGAGAGACTTTGTGATACGGAAATGATCGCGATGATGATGGCGCTGGCAATGGCCAAGCCCAGAGAGATCGTGAGCGTCTTGCCAAACCTTCTGATCAATTCGGCCGAAAGGTAGCGAAAGTAAAACATAAAACACCTTTTTAATTATTTTTATTTGTGTAAGTCCATTCTCGCAGTCATTTCTGAGAGCTAGCTTAAGTGAATTCTAATTTATTTTTTAAAAATGATCCAACCGGAGGGGGAGTTGGATCATTTTGTGTAAGGCTTGAATAGTACGAAGCCTTAATCATTTTATGATAAATCTCTTAGAAAAAGCTTAGAAAATTCTAAATCTTGATTGCTTGCTTGAAGCGAATGCAGAAAGTTGTTCCTTTTCCGATTTCGCTCGTAGCCGAAATTGTTGCGTTGTGCATTTCGACTATTTGCTTGGCGATGGCAAGCCCGAGTCCATGACCTGCAATATTTCGACTTGAGCGTGACAGATCAGCACGATAAAAACGGTTGAAAATATTGGTTAAATCTTCCGGGCTGATGCCAATGCCCTGGTCCGCGACCAAAACTTCGAAGATGTGAAGTGAATGCTCGCGCGAAGAAACCGTAATATTTTTCCCGTCTCCACTATATTTGATGGCGTTATCCAACAGGATAGTGAAAAGTTCGGTCAGAAGATTTTCATCGCCATAAATATTCTTGTTTTCAACATCATTTTCGATCATAATTTCGCGTATTTTTGCTGCTTTCTTCACATTTTTGACCGCCAAGTCAGCAATTTCACGCAAGTTGTAGAAATCAGGCTTGATCGCAAAAGATTTTTTGTCCTGATATCGGGCAAGCCGGAGTAAACTATCGGATAAATTTTTCAGCTTATCGATTTCTTCCAAATTGCTGCCAAGCAACTCTCTGGCCTCGGATAGGGTCAGCTTCTTGTCTCGAAGTGCTACTTCTATCTCTGTTTTGATCGCCGTCAGAGGAGTGCGTAATTCGTGTGATGCGTCAGCGGTAAAACGGCTTTGAAGTTCAGCCATTTCTTCGATTGGTTGGAGGGTTCGCTTGGCCAAGAAATAGCTGGCGATACCGGCCAAGATCAAAATAATTAAATTTAAATAAAAGAGGTAAAGTTGCAAATCGTGACTGATCTCATCGATACGATCGTCCCTCGCTTTAATCAAATCATCAGTTGGAAAATTGATTGCCATTGGTCCAGTTGTTCGGAAAACAACCGGTTGCTGGCGAAAACCGCGATCAAGTTCAGAAAAGGCTATTTGATATGTGACACAACTGAAAAAGAGGCTGATGGCCATCACTATCAGCATGTACCAAAGTGTTAATTTGATGTAGCTTTTCATTTTTCGCTTATTTTGTATCCAAAACCACGAACGGTTTTTATTAAATCTGGTCCCTTGAATGGTTTGTCAATTTTATTTCGAAGATATCCGATATAGACTTCGACTGTGTTTGGCAAAATGTCAGCATCGTAATCCCAGACGTGGTTGATAATATTATCCTTGGTCAAAATTCTGTCGGGATTGCGGATCAAGTATTCCAAGAGGGAAAACTCTTTGCTTGAGAGATTTATAATTTGAGTTTTGCGTGTGACTTGAAATGCCTGTGTGTCAAGCACCAAATCAGCAATTTTCAATTTTGAATCGATTGAATTTTTCGGGCGGCGAAGGAGAGCTCGAACTCTGGCTAGAAGTTCCTCGAAGGCAAACGGTTTGATCAGATAGTCATCAGCCCCAGAGTTTAAACCCTCAACTCGATCCTCGACCTTGTCCTTTGCTGTGAGCATAATAATTGGGGTGTGATTGTTTTTGTCCCGCATAGCTCGGCAAATTCCAAGTCCATCGACACTGCCCGGTAGCATTCGATCAAGTATGATTAAATCATACTCTTCGGTCATTGCAAATGCGAGGCCATCGTGTCCGTCATAAACAGAATCAACGGCATATTTTTCCTGCTCGAGGCCACGCTTAATCGCGTTCGCAATTTTGTGATCATCTTCGACAATAAGTATTCTCATTTGGTAATCCTATTAGAAAGATTATTTTATTCCGGTTACGTCTCGTCCCAATTACAATAATGTTATATCACAAATACTGAAAATTTGCTGAGAGAGATTGCACGAATATGAAAAAAATGTTATGATAACACAAATGCTCAGATCTGTGGAGGTTACCATGGAATTTCGTATTGCGGTTATGACACCACGCGATTTCGTCTATGGAATGTCTGCTGACTCCGAAGAGGAGCTAGCAGATGTCGTGATTGTGGTTGACCACGAGGGTCGGCCGAGCCAAGTTGTGATTCCTAATTGCTTGGAATCGTTACTCGAGAAGTCGGTTTTGGCTGAAGATACGATAGCTTTCTACAAAGAGATTTCAAAATCAACCGGGCAGATCAATCTCTTTGAGTTGTTTACCGAAATCTCGGACCGTTTACATTTACCCAAATAATATCTTGTGATTTCTCAGGTCTTCTCCGTATCCGCCTACTGGCGGATACATTTTGTATATTTACCAATGTGTCATGCTGAACTTGTTTCAATACCTATCCATAACAAATAAAGATCCCGAAACGAGTTCAGCATAATGATACTAGATGAACTATGTAACAGTGGTAAAATTATTAATTTGAAAATGATTTGTTGTCGTAAAATAATCTCGGCCGTTGTAAAATCTACGACAAATTTCAAAATTAAAAAAAGCCCCCACTTCGAAATATTCGAAGTGGGGGAGGTATTATTGTCTCTGTGTCCCGATTGGGACCGAGGCAACACACACGCTGTTGCAGTAGTAATTGGCAAGGCCAGGGGATTTGGCCCTGATCTTGCGCAACTTGGCTGCGGCCGCGTGTAACTGCAGCTCGCAGGACTGGCAGCCGGTGTGGCCACCGTTGCGGATTACTAAATTGTTGTCCGCAATTTCTTTCCCGCAATGGGGGCAAAAGCTAATAGGCATGAGGGGGTGCTCCTTTGCAAGTAGAATCTTGTCAATATTATATAACATTTAACGCCAAAAGTCAAT
>JAPLVL010000026.1:21943-35786 GCA_026397135.1 Candidatus Berkelbacteria bacterium | reverse complement strand
AGTCTTGTCAATCGCACTACCAGTCATCCCCAAATCCTCGAGAGATAAGACACCTTTGCTCTTGTCCAAAATTCGAAGCACGATCTTCTCGCCATAAACAGTCGGCAGAGTCGAAACACGAACATCAACCTCTTTACCTTTCAAGACTATATCGAAACGGCCATCCTGAGGAATACGAGACTCATCAATCTTTAGTTTTGACATAATTTTGACACGGCTGACCAGAGGCGGATTGAATTTTACTGGCAATTTGACAGCGTCTGACAAAATACCGTCAATCCGGCAACGAATCCGGGTGATTTTTGCTTCTGGCTCGATATGAATGTCGGAAGTACGCTGATTTAGAGCAAAATCGATCAGGGCCGCCACAATCTTGGGGATAAATCCCTCCTTGGCAATTCTCTCAAGATCTGCGATCGTTTTCACATCCTCCTTGAGCAAAGCCCCGATGTCGTTGTTGTTTAGCTCGTCAATCGTATCGTTGGCAGAAGTTTCAGCATTTGTCAGGGGTATCACTTCGGAATTCTCCGCTGTTGAGGCTGTAGTCATCTCTGCATCCTTGGAAACTTCAGAGGAAACTTTAATTTCGGAATTATCATCGGCTCTAATCGCTTCATTAGAAGTATCGCTTGAATTGTTTTGTTCTCTGTTTTCTTCAGTAGATATTCCCGTACCCAAATTCTGATCCTGCATCGGCGCTTCCATAGGTTTTGGCTCTGCGTTTGTGTTTCCGGACACAACATTATCTTCGTCATTCGAGACAAGATCTGCATTTGGAATTTCATCGATTGTCAATTCAGGCACCTTCTTGCCCAAGAAATTATCAAGCATTTTGCCGAGAGTCCCCTTGTCTTTCACAGCTGGGTGCTCGGAAATATTTTCTTCGGGTCTCTTCTGGTCAGTTCCGAGTGTGACCGCTTCGTCCATATTGATCGGCCGTTTGGCTGATTTAGCAGAATTAGCACGCTCCGTAATAATATTTAAGACAAAATCAATATCATCCTTCGATGTTGCGAAACGCTCAACCTTGATCTGATTTTCCCGTTCGATAAATTCCAAAATCTTGATTGTGACAGGCGAATTCGGATCTTCGCAGGCAACCAAATAAAATCCTTTTTTGTTCTCTCCGAAGACAACCATGCGATATTTCACGATAAATTCCTTAGGAATCTTTTCGAGATATCGCTCCGCGATCGCCTGATTTCGCAAATATATTACAGGATATGCCCCCTTTCGAAGCAATGTATCGTTTGAGCCCCCCTTGTACTGCTTCAAACACTCCGAAAAATCTGTTTCGCCTGTAATAAATATTTCAAGATCCAAATTCTTGGCCTTTAAAATATTCGACAACCCTGCTTGATAGTTTACAAGCAAATCGGCCGGCCGAGAAATTGCAATTTTGAGGATATTATCTGACTTGTCGAAAGGAATCAGATGAAATTTAGCAGCAACCTGCTCGGGCACCAAAGTCATTAACTCTGAAGGAATCTTCATCGCCCGAAGTTCGATATATGGGATTTTCAGAATAATACTGTAGGCTTTGTTGATTGTATCGCGAGTTACAATCCGATTTTTCAACAAGAAATCCTCAGCCATTCTGTTTGTCTTGAGCTTTTTCTTCAATCTTTCGGCATCTTTGGCGTCAAGAATGTTTTGTAAAACAAAAACATCCAGAATGGAATGGATTGTCAAGATGTCATTTGATAAATCGTAATTTTGTGTTTGAGTGTCAGCCATTTATTTGTATTAGAAAGAAAAGGTAATTGCGTTTCCTCTTCTGTTTACCTTTGTTTTACCAGTAGTTTTGATAATTCCTCTGGTATTAATTGTTAATCTCCCACACGCACCTGTAGACCACACCTTAGCGTGTTGTTACGGAATCAATGTCTGAGTCAAACAAGCTAAAGCTTGAGCTACGTGTATTAAACAATAATTAATTATCTTATTGGAATGGATTTGTCCTGCCGATTTGACCAGCTGCTGGCGCTGTCACTGGCATTCCGCTTAAATTGTTGCGGTATTCTAAAATTTTGGCTGCTTCAGTTTTCAAACTAGAAATACCATTTGCCCTGATGATGACGGTATTTATCGGCGCCACAATATTGTCCTGAGCCAGACTTACTCTCCAGAGATAAATAAAACCGGCCGTAGCAAATACAAGAAATATAATACTACCGATCAAAGCCCCGCTATTTTTGAGTTTTTCCATATTTATTCTCCTATCTTGCCGCAGCACTAACGCTTGTACTTGCTGCAGAATAAGTATTTTTGTAAGCTTCGATCTGCAGTGAGAGCGAAATCCCATCTGGCGATGCCGCGACGGACATATTCTTGATATTAAATACTCTCAAATCAGTCTCGATATCTTTGACGAAACTTTGCATTCCGCTCACGCTTCCACTGATAGAGAACGAGATATTGACAACCCCTGTCGTTGTGTCTGTCCACTGAATACTTGGTATAACCGAGCCATATTTACGAGACATTTTCTCTAGCTCTGTAATCAAATTCGGGACATCCTTGTCTGATGGAACTGCCAAAGCCAAATCCTTTATCGTATCCGCCGAACTATTGAGAGAACTCTTGGCCGTCGTATATCCCTGCAACTGGTCGTCCTTGTCCTTGATATCGGCATTTATTTGTGCCAATTTTTGCTTCTGGGTCTGGTGAGTTGGAAGCAAGACAGCATAGCTGTACCAAAAACAGCCGATTACAATCATAGCCGGCAACAAATATAAATATAACCAATTATTAGTTTGACGCTGCACTTGACCCTCCTTGGATACTAACATCACTTGGAACAACTGTTGTCATCTTGGCTGGATTAGAAAAATCGGCAGTAATCGAAATCGGTACCGAAACCTGACCAGTTTTGGTCGTCGTCAAGGAAACAGAACCTAATTCAACATTTGTCATTACGAAATTTCCCTTCACTTTCCAGCCCTTAAATGTCATAACCTGCTGTGCAGCAGAATGATAACTGGTCGTAGTTCCAATCATTGTGAACTTGCCGCTATCGTTCAGGCTCATACTTGTCAGCTTGACATCTTGATCAACTTTGGCAAAGATTTCCGACATTGTGTCTTGCATCGGATAGGCTTTTGCCTGCGCAGCCTTGAGAGCCTTAACCGAACCAGAAAATGAGGTCATGGCCGCCTCTATTCCAGTCGCGTCCGCGCTCACTAGAGCCGCCGTAACTTTAGATTTTTCGGCGGATTTCGAATCTATTTGGCCGGCAATACTGGAATTTGCCAAAAAGAAAAACGCGGTCATCAGAATAGCAATAATAGCTGAAAACCAAACAATCAAGCTTGGAATCATGGCTGTATTTTTGTTGCTATCAAAAGTCACCGCGCCATTAGCAGGCTCTGCGGATGCGCGTTCATGCGACAGATTTTTCGTAGAATCTGGATCCATTACCCCTCCACCTCATATATATCTTTACTTATTTTAATACAGCTAACTTTTTATTACAATACCAAATTTCGTTTTATTGGTTGCCAGTTTCCGAAGAATTTGGCAACACGAGAGCACGGAAGCCAGGAGGCCAGCCATTGTCCAGATTGTAGTCATAGAAGAAATGAGTGTTTACCGAGCTGCTTGGAATATTGAAATTCTTGGCTACGAACGAACCGGTAAAATCTGAATTATTACCAACCGAGTAAAAGTTGTTGACACAAAGCATTGAGGCCTCGATCTTGTTGCCGCCGTTGAAGACGCAGCTTCCACCATTTGGTGAAACAACAATCGATTGAGTCACCGGATCAACCCCTGATTTGGTGCAAGTAACACTGAAGCTGATTGCTTCTTTGATATTATAAATGGTAACCGAAGTATTCACAGGAACACTTCCATTCCAACCACTTTGAAGCGGATTACTTGAGGCAGTGCAGGATGTCCCATTACTTGATAAATGCAATGTTGTACTACCATTGTATGTTACAAACATCGGATCGGCGCTGAAATCAACACTTAAGTTTTCGAGCGTCGTTGTCCTAGAAGCTATTGGTGATGGCTTCCCTTCGAGATGATCAAGATTTCGCCCTACAACATAGAAAGTATAAGTAACTCTCGGCTGCAAGCCGCCGATTATTATGCCATTGTTTCCACCCCAACCACTAACATATTCGCGCCAGGATTTATCTGGTCCAATTGTTCCGTCTGGCTGAACAAAACCGTTGATACTGCCACCGGAAATATGAACGGCAAATTCCGTATAATCAGGATTACCACTCTGGTTGATGATGAGTCCAAGTGAATTTTCCGTCGCTTTATCGCTTGGCAGGCTTGGCGACTTGAGTTCGTAAATCAGAGTTGCTAAGGAGTTAGAATAGGCCGGCGCAGTAGAGCCGAAGATATTCTTGGCTACAACCTTGGCACAATATCTCACATTGACCGCCTTGTTACTAATATTTGATGTCATGACTCCGCGGTTGGTAGTGATACTTGGACTACTCGGATATTTCTTCTGGTTATCGCTACTGGCACAATCTGTATCAGTATTTGCAGAATCAGTTAGATAAACCAAGAAATTGTCCTCCAAATTTTCCGGCGCAGTCAAGCCGTCCGGAGCCTTGAGAGCCCAAGAGGCTTTGAATCCGTCCGTTGTCGGATTAGAGAGCGAAATCGAGCTCAGAGCATCAGGCACACAGCTGTCAGTCGCACTGATATACCAAGCTGTGTTTCCGCCGTTATCCTTGGATCTGGCAGCGCAGAATTTCTGACCAATATTATTGGAGTTATCCACACCTACATAATTAACATTAACTTTGCTGTCTGTGGAAGGATTTACATTCCAGTTTGTGCCGGAAAGATTGAGAAGTCCAGCAGAAGAACCGTTCGCGTCCCAGCTGGTTGCAATATCAACAGAAGCGTCGCTGGCAAATTTGATCGTTCTCCCTGCACTCGGAGCTGGCATTTGCAACTTCTTGAACTTGGTTGCACCACTGATTGTCTGGGTTCCGCTCGGACGAGTAAATATAACAGTTGAGGTACCACTGTCGCTAGCAAAATTTGATTTTCCAGCCGAATTTTGCCAATCCCCTGCCAATGAAATTGTCGAGTTACCAGGGGTCAGCTTTCCGCTCGTTAAACTTAAATTTCCGGCAATAGTAAGAGCTTGGCCGTTCAGGTCAACACCATTGTCGGTTGTGTTTGAATTCTTGACCACGAAGTCAGAACTCAATGTTGTCGCATCCGTCAGTTTCCAGCTGCCGACACCATCGAAAACAACCTTGGCCAACGCAGCGTCCCCAAACAAGATTGCCTTATTCGATCCTGCTCCCGAGAAAGTAAGAGTTGCACTATTTACCGCCAAATTACCACCACTGTGGCTGAATGTTCCGTTGGTTGTGAAATTTAAGCCAGTTCCCAGCTGCAATACGCCGCCAGATTGGTTGAAATTTCCAACATTCAGATTATGATTGTTGGCATTGATAGTTCCATTTGCAATATTTAGGAAACCACTGGCTGTCAAATCATCTGCCAAATTCCAACTTCCACTGTTCCCTGCTATAAGTTGATTGAAAGCTGAACCGTTGCTACCGGTCTGAATACTTCTATTTTGATCAGTGCCAATTAAATCGACAGTCGAAACATTGCCGCTAAATGTTCCGCTATTTAGCCAGTCACGTTTGATATTGATATCAGCCGCCCCGCCATTGATCGTGCCGACATTTTTTACGGAGCCAACCTGAACCATGCAGCCACTGGATGAGCATGGAGAATAAGTATTACCCGAGAGCACATCCAAAGTGTAATTTTCGTTTGCCGCCGTTAGTCCGACATTCAAGTCCCCTGCCACATTGCCAAAGTTTACATCGAAAATAATATTGTCGTTGGCCGAATTTGTTTTGTCATAAGAAGCCAGTTCTGCATTGGATAATTCTGTATTTTGACTCGAACCAAGTGAGAGGTGTTTTTCTGCTAAAGCAACTTTGGCAATATTGCCACTATTGTATTTGGTCGCCCCATTTGCTCTCTTTGCTTCCCCTACACCATCGACAAAAATAGTAACAGTATAACCGGCAGGTGGTGCTGGTAACTTGGTAACGATGAAAGTGCCATCTGCTAGAACTTTGCCCGTATTCCAACCAACCTGACCATCACTCTCGACTTTGATAACTTCACCAGCATCACAGTTTGCCGACAAATCAATCGTCTTGCAAGTACCGGAAACTGTCATAATATCAGAGAAGCGCCAACGATAAGTATTCCCTCCATTTACAGCATACACGCGGCTAACATCAATTACTGGAACTGAGTCATCACTGTGAGAATTCTGAACAAATACATTTTCAATATTTCGAGCTCCGACCGATTTGACCAACCATTGATCATTGCCACTGCCGCCATCACGAAGCAATGAAATGACAATATCGGGGTTAGGTAATATTGACCAAGTATTTAAAATTGTAGTTAATTTGTTGGCAGAGAAAGAGATCGAGCGGTCAGCTGTAGCGCCAAAATACAAATCATAAAAGGTATTATTTCCCAAGATTTTCTGATTTCCTGTCGTATTATCAAGCGTCACTATTGAGACGCCCGGATCAAAAACGCTAGCAGTCGCCGTATTACTCCAATTTCCCGAAACAGTAATCAACGCCGCATCACCAGAGAGAGTACCGCCATTAAGCACAACATTGTTTAGATCAATATTATGATTGGACAGATCAACACCAGCCATAGGGTTAGAGTTATCCACAGTCAACGTCCCTGCTACTTTCAAATCGTCCTGCAAAAGCCAGGCACCGTTACCATTGGGACTATTGAAGCCGAGATTGCCCAAGGTCGCTCCACCGGTAGTCAGAAGAAAACCAGGATTTGAAGCAGTTAGATTTAGTTTGCCGGTTGCACTGCTGTTCCAATTTGCTCCGTTTTGGATCAGGACATTGCCGGCTACATTTATGGTCTTCGTCCCGACATTAAATCCACCGGTAGTCGTGAAATTATTTCTTACCGTCACATCAGAATTTAGCGAGTAATTAGCCAAACCATTGCCAGCAATGCTTCCTGTCGTCTCCAAATTGTAATAACTCCAGTTTTGTAAATTTGCAGTCTGCGTCGAAGTAATTCCGGTATATCTAACCAATGTATTATCGGCCAGTGCAGGGATAGAAATGCTAGACTGCGTCCCGACAAGTTGGAGAGCCGTCCCAGTGTCAACGCTGAAAGCCCCGGCAACGGTAAAGTTGTATTTGGAAAGATCAAAAGTGCCCTGAGCCAGCTCGACAACATTGTTGGTTTGAAAAGTACTATTTAGAGTCACTGTACCAGCCGGCTTGTCGATCCGAATCGGCCCACCCATCATAGATTGACCGTAATATGGTGTCACACCTTGTGTGACAGTTTGATTGTTGCTACCGGTAAATATCGTCGTTAAATTCCCTCCACCAAGATTTCCGGTTTGGTTCTGAATATAATTCCCTGTAATCGTTAATACTTTGGCTGTCCCCGGATTTGAAATACCACCTACAAGTGCACTGAAATCTCCTGTTGTCATGTTGCTATCGAGAGTAATAGCATAAGCTCCATTGTCCAGATTTGTAGTGAATGAGTGCAGAACCTCTGTGTTATGATAAGTACTATTCCCACTATGAATCATTGCCAAATCCACGCCCGAAGTATCAAAAGTGCCATTCTGCAAAAACGACTGACTTACACTCAAATTTCCCTTGAAATTAATTACGGCACCAGAATTATTAACAAAATTTGTTGTAACAGCCCAGTTGTTCCCAAAATGATTGATAGTGCCGTTATTGATAAAATTAATACTGTCATGATTAATAGAAAGATTTACTGTCCATTTACCTGATTTGATATCAATAATGCCATTGTTGAGAAAACTACCAGCGTATCCACCCTGAACAGTAGAAACTGGATCGTCTCCCAAATTGATATGACAACCAGAATTTAAAGTGAACGAGTTGTATGGATGAGCCAGATCGCTCATATCGATTTTAACAGTCCCGCCAAGCTCGCCATTGCAAGTTAATCTTGCGCCCTGATTAATCCCATCAAAAAGTACTATTTTCCCATCTAAGCTAAAACTTCCATTTTGAACAAACGCACCCGCTCCGGTTGTTCCTGCCATCTCAAAAACCATACCGTTTGGATAATTCACAACAGCTTTGGGTTCGTTCGTAAAATTACTTGTCATCGTCCAAGTACTGCCCTGATTGTTTATTGTGCCGAAATTATCAACCAAACCATCAAGATTTATCCGCCAACTACCAACGCCAACATCAATCACGCCATTATTCACAAAGATCTGACCATAGCCACCCCAGAGACTACTGACCGCGTTGTCGCCCATATTTATTTCGCAACCGGAATTAAGGACGAAAGAATTGCGACTCCATGGACCAGGATTCATATCAAGCTTCACTATTCCGCCAAGCTTCGTGTTTTCGCCAACCACTTTGTTGCAAGTAATTTGCGCAGACTGATTTCCACCAGTGAACCAGACCATCTTGCCATCAAGATTGAAATTACCAATCTGTGTAAACAGAGGCCCAGAAGTTCCACCCGCTTTGTTGAAAATTGTCCCTTTGTAGGCAACATTACCGTCATTGACAAAATTACCACTTACGGACCAGGCATCTCCATTGTGATTAATCGTGCCATGATTGGTGATCGCGCCACCGTTGCCATAGACATCTCCCTTGCTCGTCCAATTCCCGCCATCAACAGTAACGGTTCCATAGTTTGTAAGGGTCCCAAAAGTCCAGACCGTTGCATCGCCACCAGTATAATGAATTGGATCGTAGCTCGGATCATATGGGTTGGCACCCAAGGAAATCGAGCAATTTTTCTGGACTGTCGGACTCATTGAAAATGAGCCAAATTTAACTATACCTCTGATTTTTCCAAGCTCACCAGCTGCATCGTCAGCACAAGTTATCGTTGTACCCTGATTGATACCATTGAAAAGTATTGTTTTGCCAGCGGTGTCGAAGGTGCCCAGCTGAGTGAAAATATTCTGATATGTCCCACCATATTTAATAAATGTTGTACCGCTATATGAGATATTGCCGTCATTGACAAAATTGCCATTTACAGACCAATAGTTCCCTTTGTGATTGATAGTACCATGATTGATAATATCACCGCCATTCATATAGGCGTCACCTTCGGTTGTCCAACTACCGCCATCGACAACCACATTACCATAATTTATCAATGAACCCGCTAAAATCCTCCAACTTGTACCGTTGGCATTGACAGCTCCATAATTCGTAAACGAACCTCCTGATATTACCCAGGCAGTACTGTTAGCATTGATCGTGCCTGTATCTTTGTTGATCACTGAGCCACCCGGAATCACCCAACTCGCGCCATAAGTATTGACAGTTCCGTAATTTGTCAGACTACGGAAACCACTACCGGCAGTCGGATTGCTACCCATCGAAATAGTGCAACCGGCAAGAATTGCCGTATCATTGTATCCAGTCGAACCAAAGCCTACTGTACCACTCAGAGTGCCACCGCAGTCAACCTGAGACCACTGATGTGCTCCGCCCCTCAAAGTGATATTACCGGACGAAGAAAAATTAGCAGTATTTGGCACACTTAGTATCTCGGCGAGGGAAATATTTTTGCTCCCCGCTATCAGGAGGCCATTGTTCACCCACAAGCTACCCTCCAAAGTTAAATCATTTTGCAGTGCCCAACTGCCACCGACACCGTCAACTTTTACAGAGAATGGTGTTTGATTGCTAAAATCAATTGTCTTGCCCGGAGAATTTCCATCAAAAATGAAAGTTGACCACCACGAATTGAAAATTGCTGTTGGCGCAGGAGCAAAATAGAGAGAGCCGCCAACATGGGTCGTTGTCCATGTCTGTGGCGCATAGGTGCCACTATTGACTGTGAAATCTCCCGTAACAACTAATTCTGCACTTGATGAGTTAGCCATGCTAAAACTTCCAGTATAGCCGGTATCCATCAGGAAACCAGCAATAGTGAACTTTGTCCAAATCGCTGAACTTCTGTTGTTTGCTCTACTGTCAAAAACAACGACGCAATTTTGATTCGGTATAATATTACCTATCCAGTTCGCCGGATCAGTCCATGTATATGCTCCGCTACCATTATTTGCGCCACCACCGATGAATACGCACTGATGCTGCATCGTCATGATTGTGATGGTATGAGTACTGTCAATCACATTGGCGAATGTATAAGTTGCTGGCAGCGTCCCGCTCAGGGCAATACCATCGATATAAACCGCCTTGAGATCGTAGCCTGAATTTGCGGAAAGGGTAAATGTCTTGTCGTTTCCATACGAAACAGCGACGGTACCGGATGGCGAGATCGTCGAGTTGACATCAGCTGAGGCCTGGATCGATAGTTGCGTGAACCATTTGACATTGTTGCCACCATCAACCGAATTTATCGGGTCGATGTTTGCTGAAGCTTGATTTGTCGAGTTACTGACCGAAACCCAGTTCATCGTACCACTCCAAAGAGTCGGACTAACCTTCCAGACACCACTGTCGCCACTCTTCAAGCCAAGTGTAATTCTCTGAGAAGGTGAACCGATTACACTCCAACGCCCAGAAATTGTCTGAGTCGAGTTGGCCGCAAAATTTATATTTCTGGCCGCCGTCGCCATCGAAGTCAGATTGTAGAAAGTCGTATCTCCAGTAACCGTTTGCGTCGAGCCCCCTCCACCATTCAAATTGACCGTTCCGCTGTTGTGATTAAACACTCCCCCATTGTACGTCCAGTTGCCATTGACTGAGAAATTCTTGCCCGCCGCTGGAGCGGTAAATGTACCTCCAGTATTTTCGGCAAATTCCCCCTGATTGCCACTATCACCAATTGTCAGATCATACCCACTTGCATTGAGAGTTGTGTTATTGTTTATGGCCAAACCATTTGCTATCGATAGACTGCTGCTAGAAGCATATGGATCCGTCCAATATGTCGAAGCAGTCGAAAAGCCAGCCACAATTCCGTAAGTTGATTGCGAGCCGGTAAGAATATTACTAACACATGACAACAACGATCCCGTAAGACGGCAGGCCGAATAATAGCCAACGCTACCAACCGAGCTCGAAACCCAGAGATTGCCACTAATATCCGAGGTGATACCAGTAATAGAAGAAGCGCTAGAAACAGGAGTAAATAAACCTAAGATATTTCCACTGAGGTCAATCCTGGTTATTGATCCACTATATTGGGTAACCCAAATATTATTATTTTTATCAATCGCAATCGGTCCAAGTATAGTGTTTCCGAGATCGATCGTCTTCAATATATTGCCATTGTTGTCCATCTTGACCAAACCAACGCCATAACCCCCGCTTCCCGGATTCGCTACCCAAATGTTCCCATACGAATCAGCTGCTACTCCGCCAGTACCAGTGTGATATGTAGTATCACTCACATAAGTCCCGACTACCGTTCCGGTACTACTAACCTTCGTGATATTAACCCCATTGGTAATCCAAAGATTGCCAAGCCCGTCGAAAGCGAAGGAAGAAGTGTTGTCAATGCTGGCAGAAAAACCAAAGATCGCATTGCCAGTACTACTAAATTTCTTACCGCCCGACATTCCCAGGGACCATATATTTCCGCTACTATCAACCAAAACTTTAACGATATTGCCATAACCACTTGCCACGGAAAAACTTGTAATTACACTGCTATCCTTGGCGCTAATTTTCGTTATATATTGAGTGTAACCATCATAGCTGCTAGGCGTTTCCAGAATCCAAAAGTTACCGTCAGGATCAGCTGCCATAGCCCTCGCATTAATTCTCCCTGAAGTTGGAATAAATAAGCCACCAGCAGCGTAAGTCACCCCGTCAACTCTGGAAATTTTGTTCACAGAAGTAGTAGCGCCATTTACAATGACAACTGGCGTCGCAGCTGTGGACGGCTGAGAATTAAGGTTTATCCTGTACAACTCTTGTCCGTTTGTGTTGATATTTTTGCTACCGGACAACAAGCTATTTAAATTGATCGTCGATGTCCCTTTGTTGAAAGTTGCGGTCGGGGTTGCTGCCATATTTAGAGCACCGCCGATATTTACAGTGTAATTTCCGGCCGAGAAAGTTCCGGCATTGAGCGAAAAATTTCCGTTTGCGCTAAAATCAGCGCTTAGATTCACAACTCCATCATTTTGACTAAAATCGCCATCATTGAGCAGAGCTTTGCCAATCGTCAAAATTGCAGTCGATCCGCTAAACCCGCTATTTACAGAGAGAGATTTAATATGATTTGTAAAACCGGCGTCCAGAGTTGACGATTTGGTCGAAGTCCCGTCGAACACAACGCCGCAGGTCGAATCGGGAACATTGGCAGGCAGCCAGTTTGCTGCCGTCGACCAGTTATTGTTTCCACCAAGACCAGACCAAGTGCAGAGAGGATAATCTGAAAATTCAACTTCGATAGAATGCGGCCCAGTTACATTTGTAAATGTATAACTCGTAGGTAGCGTACCGGTCAGCGCTGTGCCGTCAATCTTGACTGATTTCACAGAGTGTCCCGCAAATGGGGTAAAGCTAAAAGTTTGATTTGCATTTGAGGGAACGGTCGTCGCGATATTTGGAGAAATTACACCAAAAGGATGTAAAATTGGGGTCAATGTGAACGAAAACCAATTGGTTGTACTTCCAACTATTCCCTCTTGAGAATTTGTCGGGTTAATTATCGGCAAAGTATTATTGTTTGCATTACTAACGCTGACGAAACTTATAACCCGCTTTGCGACAGTACTGCTCGGCGTGATATTCCACACTCCACTCGTCCCGTCACGACCCAACGACAACAAATTGTTTGCAACGCCAGAAGCGGTAAAAGTCCCAGAAATTGTTTGATTGGAACCAGGGGCAAAATTCACAGTCCTCGGCATATTACCAGTAATTGAGAAATTATTGAAAGTTGTATTTCCAGACACAACTTGAGTTGTACCACTGCCGCCATTTAAGTTGACAGTTCCGGCATTCGATACAAAATTACCCTGGTTATTCCAGTTTCCCCCGACAGAAACGGAGTTGCTAGCGACATCGAGACTGCCGTTTGCACCAATTCCAAAGCTATCGCTCACAGTGAGATTATCACTGAGAAGATAATTCGCTCGCACTTGAGAGATTTGATAAGTCGAGCCATTTAGTTGCACCACACTGACTCGTCCATCTGGCGACACCCCGAAATATCCAGGGTTGGTAAGAATACTAATTTTGCCAAGTTGGTATCTTGTTTTTGGATCTAAGATTTTAATATATCCTCTCGTCTGATCATCAACATATATTCGACCCGCGGCATCTACCCCAATTCCCTGCGGATAATAAACACCCGTATCTCCAGAATTAGAAATTGAGAAAGAAGATATCACGGTTCCAGTACTACTTACGACACTAACAGTAGGCCCATAACCACTCGTAACGGTAATACATCTGCCAGTACTATCAATAGTGAAATAAGCGCCAGTGCAATTTGGAATATCAGAAATATATACACCAGTGCTGCTTACCTTCCTTACCTGAGAGCTAACCTTGCCATAAATATTTCCTGACGCATCCACAAATATAGGCCCATACGTACTGAATGGGGAGGTAAATTGTCGCTGAAATACGCCGCTAGAATTGTAAACATAAATTTGGTGCGAATACACACTCTCAGAAATATAAACATTACCTGCTCCATCGACTCCGATGCCATCTGGACCACCCGAAGTCATTGGGTAAGTACTCGAGTCAAGAAACGATTTCTGGTAATATCCGCCAGTATAACCGGGCCCGTAGAGTGTATGCAGTAGGTTACCTTTGGGGTCAAGGACAAGCACGGCACGAAGCCAGCCCATATTACTGTTGCTATTGGCAAAAGCCCCCGA
>JAPLVL010000026.1:0-21924 GCA_026397135.1 Candidatus Berkelbacteria bacterium | reverse complement strand
CCCCGAAACATAAACCTTGCCATCAGGACCTGTCGTAATTGCATATATAGTATAACCACCATTGTTATATATCACTCCGGAATTCACAAGCGTCCCAGCTGATCCGCCATTTACATTTAGTCGATAAAATTGTTTCCCCGAAGTAGTAATCGTACCGACTGTTCCCCCATTTCCATTCAGATTGACCGTTGAAGTGCCTTTGTTGAAGGTTGAATAAGGCTCCAAATCAAGTAAACCGCCGATATTCACAGTGTAGTTGTTGGCAAAGAAGTTTCCGTATAATAGTTTGAAATTTCCGCCAATACTCAAATCTGCTCCCAAATTTGTCGTAGCCAAAAATTCTTCTTGACTAAAATCACCATCTGCAACAAGGGCGGAGTTGACGCTCAGAGTGTGGCTATATCCACCTTTGACTAACAAGGATTTGATGTGAAAACTTGAATCAACTTGAGAATTGGAATCGCCATGAAAATCAAACTGGGCATCGCATTTGGAATTTGGCAACGTGCTATCAGACCAGTTCGTCGCCGTTGACCATTTGCCATCACCTGTCGTATTAAGCCAATTACAAGTAGTTCCTGTGAAAGTAACACTAATTGTGTGCGATGTTGTAACATTTGTAAAAGTATAGGGATAAGTGGTTGGCTGTGGATCGGGCAGTGGTGCAGACACCCCATCAATCTGTAAATCACTGATTATGTAGCCAATATTGGGAGTTATTGTAAAAGTGGCACTGCCATTTGGTGTCACCAATTGAGAGGCAGTTATATTTCCATTTGGCCCAGCTGACGATGTAATACCATAGCCGGAAACGGCATAGGCCCTTACAGTATGGTTGTCCTGAATATTTGAAAGTGAACTTGATGTTGTGGTCGTATACGCCACATTTGTCGTAGTCGAATCAATATATAAATATCGTAAAGAATAACCGGCAGATGCTGTAATTGTAAGATTAATATTTGATCCCGGTGCAAATGTATATGTACCATAACCATCATCAGCAAAACTGCCCCCAGAAACACTAGTATTGCAATGATACGAAGCATCATATACCGGAACACAATACGAAGTAATTGTCGGGAACCAACCAGAATTGCCACCAGAGAGAGAAGCAGGATCGAAATGAGCCGGTTTTACCAAGGCTGGATAATAGTAATATATTGAACTGCTTGCATGGCTAACCGAAACATAATCAATATTCCAATTGGAATAATCATTAGCACTGTTAGGTGGATTAATATACCACCGATAACCATCATTAGATCCCAGGGTAATGTTACCACTTGTTGCCGTCCCGTTGACTGTCCAATTTCCATTTACATAAAAATAAAAACCTGATTGGAAATTAACAGTTCGTGGAGCATTATTAATTATTTCCAAATTATTAAAAGTAACAACACCCGTCCTGGTGTTACCATAAACAACCTGAGTTGAATTTATCGCCCCAGTCAAACTAACTGTACCGTTATTCGCAGTGAAGGCTCCGCCCGTCTCTACAAAATTTCCGCTAACATTGAGTCGGGCTGGAGCAACAAATAAAACACTGTCATTGCCGGTAATCTGAAAATTTCCATTAATCGTTATTGTTGTGCCAGTATTGTTTCCCCCAAAGAATCCTCCAGAACTTTGAGAATAACCAGCAGTTCCAATCGTAATAGTGTGCAAGGAGACAGAATCAACAATAATTTGCCCCCCATCCCCAGATATTGAAATGCCAAGAACATTGACATCACTATTGATCGTCGCACTCTTGCTGCCACTGTTAAAAACTGCGATATCGCTACTGCCCGGAACAACTCCGCCCTGCCAGTTAGCACCGTTTGACCAGAGAGAATCAGTACCGTTACCAGTCCAGATTACGTTCCCAGCAAAAATGTTAGTGTAGCTTGAGAGGAACCAAAATCCGGCCGCCAACAAAATTACTGTCGTCGTAGATAGGACTATAATTCTTCGTTTCCAACTATGAAATGGAGTGGCTTTCTTTGCTCGGGAAACTGGCTTAACTGCAAAATGGCCACCTCGTCGGTAACTCTGCCACTTCCGGCTCATTGCGATAAATAGGTCACGCAATCTTCGCATCCAGCTTGGCCCTCCGTTATAATTTTTTGATTATGTATATTATATCAAAACAGAGGAAAATAAAAAGCGGTTAATACCCGCATTTATCAACACCCCTGCATATTATTTCCTATATCCTTTTTCGCTTTTAGCTTTTGACTTTCAGCTTCTTTAGCTCTTTCAGACTATTTTAGACTTTAAAACTTGCTTAAGCTTTATTTGTCCAGCACGATAAAACCAAGATGACTACTGCCAATCGGAGTAATCTCAGCATCTTTTCCAACAACGACATTTCCACCAACTACGATGATCGTACCAGTTCCAATGTAACTAATAGTTGTATTTGACTTTATTTGAAAATCAGGTGACAACGGATTACTTTTGATAATCCAGACTTTCCCCTCAGGATATTTGTCTGCTTCTGAATCATTGGAACAGATATCCTTACTCTGCAAGAACCAAGTGCCACAACCAGTCAAGGCTGATGCGTCAACGGTCGTTCCTGTCTTGATCAGTGTCTCCACCTTCTCTCCATATTGTTTGAAAGCTGAACTACCTGTATCAATAAAACTCTTTCCGTCCCAAGCAGAATCAGCCTTAGAGTTTGGTGTATAACCACTAAACTGCAATGCACTGCCGTTATTGGGGTCGATCGTTTTGCCAGAGAAAGCATAGCTTTTGCCCAGGTAATTCAAATTCAAATTATCAGCACCATAAGTGTCGCCAGTTACCAATGTCTTGGCGAAAAGCAGTGCCGGTGTTTCGGTCAAAATCTCTGTTTTTCCATTTATCACCGCCTTCGTCTGGCTCTTCATCAGACGCACAGAAGTGGTAGCTGCCTTGTTCAAAACAAAACATGCTCCGGCTGCGGGAACCAAACCGTTTTCGTCCTGACAATTGAGGAGACTACTTTCGAACCCAAGTTCATATGGCGGATCATAATTAAAGACGGCATAATTTCCAGTTAATCCTCCATACCAGGTCGTAGTTGTAGCGCCTGTTCCGATGGTCAATTCCGTCCCCCCGACCAACATACCAGGCAATTTCCCTGTCACTCCGGAGCTAGGATCAGTAACGGCAGGATAATTGATATTTGTACTATCAACTGCTTTTGCCTTATTGGTCGAAATGATTGCAGAAGCTGCTAGTAGAACTAAAATTATAACCAAAGAAAACAATCTTCCAACTGCCAAACTGCTTGATCTCAAATTTCGCATTTCAAAAACCCTCCGCGAAACCGGAGCCCAAACTTTAGTTTGTTCTGTTTGTCGGAGCCCGTTAATCAAGCGAAGACTTGAGTTCCGAGACAAGAGGGGATAAATTTTGTCAAATTTTTGCATTATAATTCTATTTACTAATTGTGCATTGATATTGGTAAGTGCCAAAACTCTGGCCAATTGGAACAGACCAAGAAATCGACTTCCCATCCAATGACATCACACCAGAAGTATTCGTCGGATTTTTGCAAGAGATTTCATCTGCCGATAAGTGCAAAAGTGTGTCTGAAATCTTGACCGGCTCTGAATTTCCAGTCGGAATTCCACTGAAAACGATTGTAATCAAAATCTGGTCACCGAGCTTGGTAGCATAGGGATTGAAGCAGCGGTCACTCATTGGTTTGCCATAATCAGGACTCAAAGGATTGATCGATTTCAAATCACAGTCCCCTGCCTGAACTTGGTCAAGCCCATCTCTTTTGATCGGAGTAAGCTTCTTGGTAATCAGTGGTTGATCAATTTTCGAGACAGTTTGTTCGACTGAGATCTGACCGCCTTTTCCTCCAGTGAAGGAGCCACCCGTATCTCCGCCAATCGCCAAGATATAATTTGGCACCGAAACTTCCAAATATGGCGTGCCATTAGCCCCGTTGTGCGCTGTATCGCTTCCATTTCCACCGTTAACATTTGGACCAGGTGCGAAATTGGCTGGAAATACATATGAGTTGGACTGGAGCAGCATACTGCCACCGTCACCACCGTCAGTAATGCCAATACCACTATAGCCATTTGTTGAAATGACTGCCGTCGCATCGAGCACCAATTTGTCAGCTTGAATATGAACACTGCCACCATCCGCGCCACGATCATCAGTTTGCTGCCAGATATAGCCTGAGATGTTTTTGCCCGGAATTCCCCTGCCATTCGTATCGATCGACGCCCCACTCTCGAGACTTAGCGTATTGTTTACAATCAAATCGATCTTCTTCAGAAGTCCGGCGTCCTTCACTTCATTTGTCACTGTGTCAAAATCAATTTCCGTCGCACTATCAATTTTGTAACCCGGAATATAATTGGCTGGATAGCTCAACTTCTGGTCTGCTCCACCAAAATTAATTGTGGTAGCTGTCGAAATATTAAGCAGAGGTGCCGATGTTAATTTCGCATTTTTTTTCAAGACTAGCCCATTGAAACGCTGACTCCCCCAAACTACAACCGTAAAATTACCATTTATCTCTACATATTTATCGGTAAGCGCAAGCGGGGCAATACTGTTACAGCCAGTTGTTTTCTCACCAGTTGCAGAGACAGTACAGTCCGTCCCTGTTGTTGTGGAATAAAAGTTGCCATCGGGTGTAATAAATCCCTCAGATGTGACTTTGATTGGGGTTGCAACGCTTTCGCCTTCGGCCAGAACACCCTGTGGATTTTCAATCATGACCATTTGCAGAAGCCAAAACAAGAGGAAGAAAGTTGCCAGGAAAGTTGACCACCTAAGCTTCTTCCGCCGTACAAGCGCTGTACTAATTGAAAAATCTTCCATTATTTCACCTTGCAATTATAAGTGACATCAAAAGTCGGACCAGAGATATAACTCCAGGTCAGCGGATTTGTATATGAATGCGCCGAATCATCGTTGTCGTAGCCGTCAGGGGCCGGCTTCACACTTATCTCCTCAGGCACACAAGCGTTCGCTCCCTCGGAAAGCCAGTCGTCCTGCAACGTCATCGTTGTCAAAATGTTGGTAAATTTCAATGTAACTTGAATTTCGTCTCCGACTTCTAGACTATATGGATCGAATCCCCCACCGACGCCAGAACGATTTAGCGGCACCAATGTCTTGCTGACTGAAGGGACGGAATCAAGATTGACTTTTCGAGCAAAGACATAACCACCACCGCCACCATTTTGGCTCGCAGAGCCAGAAGCAACCCCATTCCCTCCCAGAGATTCAATCAAGTTCGGCAAAAACAAATCTATCTGCGCCGTACCATTTCCACCATTTATGCCACCATTCAGGAGAAGCGGATCTAATCCGTCCGGAAAAGATGCGTTATTGTATTTAATATTTACAAGCCCACCACTGCCGCCACCAGCTCCACCAGTATCGCCTCCGCTTGATATTACAGCGGCCGCTCTGCCATCTGCACGTATTGAGCTGCTAGCTCCAAGAGTGAGTCTGCCCAAAACCTTGAGCAAAATCGCGCCGCCACCAGAACCACCATCCCAAACAGATGGCATAGACGAAGCACCAATTTGAACTCCTGCGCCGCCACCAGAACCCCACTCGATCTGTGTATTGCTCAAAGTAATTTTTGCCCCGCCAAGCGTTTTGCCTGGAGATTTAGCTCCGCTACCGGCAAAACCGCCGCCGCCGCCAGCTGCTGAATCTCGAAAGGTTGACTGTCCACCAGCCGGTCCCCAGCCAAAAACATTTCCACTACCGTCAGTATATCCATTTAATGCACCAAGGAGACCAGGGCCAGAACCGCTCACAAAACTACCCAAATATCCCTGACCGCTGACATCAATCCGTCCTCCGGTTTGAATTGACAAATCATTGGTCGTAGCAAGATCAACTTTCTTCCACCGAGCTTGCCCAGCTGTATTATCAGACAGGGAGCCATTAATCTGCCCACCCAAATCGGCACTGTCCTCCGTCATATCAGAGACACTTAGAGCCGAATGTGTCAGAATCCCATTGTTTGAAATTGAGAGACTGGCAAAATTTCGCTTGGAGTCACAAGCCGGATAGCGCGAAGCTCGAACCGTTTGAGAAACTGGAGGTATCGTCAATCCGCTCCAGACAAGACTTGGATGAACGACCTCGTAGCCACTGACAGTCGCAACCGTACAATCGCTTCCAGCGACATTAGTGACCTTCTGTGCGTCCAAAATTATCGATTCAGATCCACCTGACTTAATGTAATTGCATTTCGTGACTCCGGCCGACACGGAAACACCATTCCAGAGATAAGTCGACCCGCCATCCATGACTTGATTTTTGCATTCATAATGAGAATTATCGGCTTCGAGCGGCATTGTTTTCCAAACTCTGGCCAAATCGCTATAAACTTTCTGGACGCTGTCGCCACTTTGCCACAGACTTGCCAAATCTTGGCTGTTGCCGTTTATTGAGACGTCTTTGTTTTCGCAAGCGGCCGGAATATGATCAATCCCGCTATTTGCGCTAATCTCGCAAAGCGGCTGTATCGCTACCGCATTGATATTGATATAACCGCCGCCGCCACTCGCTCCACCAGCTCCCACTGCCACGCCACTCCAATGAGAAAGACCGTCATTGCCGCCGTTTGCCCTGATATTGTCCCCTAGTTTCAGCGTGGCATTGCTAACCAAAACCCCATCCGAACCGGGATAGGTGACTGTCTCCCCTGGAGCCTTGACCGTCTCAACACTGCCAGCTTTGACCGTCGGATCCACCGTGTTTTCACTCAGAGCTATCAAATTAGCGCTAGCTGTAATATTAATTTTGCCGCCGCCGCCCGCCCCAGAGACCAATTTGGCAGTTTGCGTTACCACATCATGACCAGAGCCGTCAAGACCATTTGCATAAATTTTCGCCTTCGAGAATATAGTGATTTGACTAGAGTTCAAATTGATATAGCCACCACCAGCACCACCTGCGACACAACCGCTGCCATCATCCCAACAAGCATTGCCGCCGCCGCCGCCATAACTAGAGCTGTTGGCAGAAGTACTAGCCGCCAAATAATTATAGACCAAAGTACATCCGCCAGAATTAGTAACATTGCGACCGCTACCGCCAAGCCCAGAGGTCGTGCTAACACTACTGGCGCCGCTACCTCCGCCAGCCCATCCAAAACCAGAACAGGTTTGTGAACCAGTAATTCCCTGGCCTCCAACAAAGCCACTCCCAAAACCATTTCCTCCAGATTTAACCGCTCCCGAAGTTGGCACATCGCCACCAGGAAAACCACGGCCAGAAACATCGATAATTGCGCCGTCTTCGATCCGTAGGAAATCAGTCGTAGTAATATCGACCTTCTTAGTCGAGCCAACCCCGTTAAGTGCTCCAGTTGTGGGATGGTAGTCCTGCTCCTGACTATTGGCCGATTCAATATATCCGGGCACGTCAGTATGAATTGTTGCCGCTACCTGCGGATCGCTATGATAAACAATCGGAGCATGGGTCAGCGTGACTCCGCTTTTCAAAGTTAATCCACGAAATGCCAGACTTCCCCAACCAACTATCATTCCACTCCTAATCTCGACATAATCATTTGCCAAATCCTTACCCGAACCAGAACAAATTCCTGTGATAGAACTGGAACCGTTCTGAATTGTCATTTGAGCTCCGGAAGCCAAACAAAAGTTTATCTGATTTCCACCTACTACATAGAAAAATCCGTCGCCACTAATTATATATGGATTATCAGCTGAATCTCCTGGCGCTGCCTTGCTTTTTCCACCGCCACCCGTCACGATAATTTGAAACAAGATAAATGACAAAACAAGACAAGCCAAAACAGCCAGAACGCGGCCATTCTTTCTCTTTTTCAACGCAGCCGAGACGGAAACCATTTCCACTGTCCAAACCCTCCAATTTACCTATTTTGCTTTTGACAATTTTAGAACTTTTATATCCTTGACCGCTTTTTCTAGATTTTCTCTTATTGTCCCTATTTCCAGATTAAGCGCATCATCGTCTTCCATTGTCCTTATTTCTGTTTTTTCCAAACGCTGTCGAACTATCCCGACTTCATTTTCAACTCTATTAATATCAGACTGAACAGAGGAAAAACCCATTGCCATTTCGGTTCGAACTTTTACAAACTCAGAGGAAACCTCACCAAAACCTTTTGCAACTAATGTTGCAAGCTCATCGATCTTTTGGTCAGTTTTTTGGTCTTGCTTTTCGAAGCCATCAGACATTTCCTTGGCAAGATTGTTAACCTTTTGGTCTTGCTTTTCGAAGCCATCAGACATTTCCTTGGCAAGATTGTTAACCTTTTGGTCTTGCTTTTCGAAGCCATCAGNNNTTTCCTTGGCAAGATTGTTAACCTTTTGGTCTTGCTTTTCGAAGCCATCAGACATTTCCTTGGCAAGATTGTTAACCTTTTGGTCTTGCTTTTCGAAGCCATCAGACATAAGCTGTGCAAGTTTTTCGATTGTAATTTTTGAAGTCATAGTCCTCCCTTTACACAAAATAATGGACAAAAAATGCCTTATTTACATTATAACCAGAGACTTGATTTAAGTAAATGTTGATAAACAATAAAAATGGATGACCAATCGTACTAATCACTAATGAAGTATCTCGTACCGAGGCCGACCAAAGGGAATTCGGTCCGGCGCCGAATCCCTGCTTCCGAACATCGAAGCCGGGAAAATTGAATCAGCACCAAAATCATCATTAATTTTATCAAGTGTTTCTGACAACTTTTTTGATTTTTCAATTTCTGGGAAAATTGAAATCTGACCACTATCATGCCGAACAAGATTAAAGGCCGAAACAGCCACAAAGATCGGCCGGCTCCGCCATTGACATTTCACAAGTAGAGAATAAGTATGTTTGAGAAAACTTTGATTGTCGCAAAAGAGAGGGAATTTCTGACTTGTATGGAAACTGTCACGATCGAGAAAATTAACGACGACGGAAACACCAGCCGCTTGGTAACCCTCCTTCCTCAAACGATAGCCAGCTTTGAAAATAAGTTTGCGCAATACCGAAAGTGCCCCTTCCTTGGTCCGAAACTCCGGCGCCAAAACATGCGAATGACCAATCGTTTTGCTGCCCAATACAAATTCATCAACTTCGTATCCACGCAATCGAAAATACCAAAGCCGCCCTGGGTGCTTCAAAATACGAACCATATCTCCTACTTGTTTTTCGAAAAGCGAGAGAGGGGAGTTGATTCCGAAATTTTTCAGCTGCAATTCTAATCGCCAATTTATCCCGACAAGATCAGTCAGCTTCAGTGGAGCATAGAAACTCTCCAAATCTTTTAGCGTAACGATTGTCAAGCCATCTGGTTTTTGCCTCTCCCCTGCCATTTTCGCCAAAAAGACACTGGGTCCGATTCCGATCGAACAACGCAGATAATCCCCTATTTCCTCCTTGATCGCCTTCTTTAACTTGAGTGCCAGCTCTACTGCCTTTTCGCGATTCTGATCAAGTGGCGTCAGACGAATTGCAAACTCATCAACACTCAGAGCTTCGAAATAAGGTGTAAATTTCTCAATCACTTTTCGCAGCTCCTTATGATAAAGCATATATAGTGCCGGCCGAGCTTCGACAATTCTAATCTCAGGACAAATTTTCTTTGCCTCCCCTACCTGACAAATTTTCACCCCTTTGGCCTTCGCTTCATAAGAAGCCGCAATAATACAGCCGGTATTGCCAATATACGGCGCCACCCCGACTGGAACCCCTCGCAAAGGAGGCTGAACTTGCTGTTCAACCGAGGCAAAAAACGAATTCATATCCAGAAATAGAACGGCGTAATCTTTTGGCGGTGTAGTAATACTCATAATTCCGATTATAACTCAAAACCGAACATTTACCGAACACTTTATCCACAGTTTTTTCATTCGAAAAAACGATCCTCTTAGAGGATCGTTTTTATCACTCAATCATTTACTTCTTAATCCTGACTCGTGGCTACGAATTGTTCCGCAGATCATTCTTTGCTGAGTCTAGGAACAACCTAGCTAATTTCAAAGCATTGTCATAATTCTTGCGAGCCAATTTCTTTTCCGCCTTTGTCTGTGCAGATTTCAAAGATTGAAGAAAGTTACTTTTGGCAATCTTGCAAGCATCGCGGTATTCAGCGTTAGCGTTTTTAATTGACGCAAGATAATCTTTTCGAACTTTTTTCTGATCAGAATTCCCCTTGGCCTTCGCCCCCTGCACCAATACGAGCTAAAGTCGAGATGGTGAAGACCAGGACAAACATCAGAAGCGCTCTCTTGCTAATCGTTTTCTTTTTCTTTTTTGGCATATTTCCTCCTCTATCGATTAATTTATGGCCAATAAGTTTTGTCTGTTTTCAGTATAATCCCCCAAATCTTAGAATTTGCTGAGATTATATTACATCGATATCTTCATCATCATCTTTCAATCGGCCACCGCGAAAAAGCAACGAAATGATTGCGCCAAAAAGCGCGATTAGGGCAGCCAGATGAAATGTGCGATTGATACTGTCAACGAAACTTTTCTTTACTACAGCATTGACATTTGTCATCAAAGTTTCTGCATATTCTCTGGTCGCCGTTTGGATTGCAGCGAGCGCCTTCTGTCTCTGCTCTAGTTCAACCACGGGCATTGTTTTGGCTACCGAATCAGGTATTTGATAAGAAGGTGCTGACGGAACAAGAGGGGCGAATTCCTTTTGCCAATCAACATTTCCAGTTAAGCCGTTTGAACTTTTGGCAATTTCCAAAATCTTTGCTTGGACAGGGGTCGGGATTGCACTGGCCGCCTTTAGATTTGCGTCCAATTTTGCAGCCAGAGTTGTTTGGAGGAAAGCTCCCAAGATTGCAATTCCCATCACAGATCCAATTTGTCTTGCCGTTGAGAGAACGCCAGACGCGCCACCAATTTCATCCTCCGGCGTCTCGAGAAGAGTAATATTGTTAAGAGGTGGCATCGACAAGCCCATTCCGATTCCCATCACTATGAAAGGTAGAATCAGATCCCTGATCTGTGTATCGACTCGAAAATGACCGATGTAAAATCCTCCGAGAGCCATAATCGCCATACCAGCCACTATCAAATATTTACCCCCGATGCGATCAGCCAAACGGCCGGAGATCGGAGCTAAGATCATTATTGTCAAAGCAAAAGGCAAGAGGATCGTACCGGTTTTGATTGGTGCAAATCCCATCACAATTTGAAGGAAAAGTGGCAAAAGGAAAAACGAGCCCATCATTGCGAAGCTTAACACAGCAGCAGCAAAAGATCCGACTGAAAAATTTCTAGCCTTGAATAATTTGAGATCGACAAGTGGATCTTTGTGGCAAAATCTCTCCACATAGATGAAAACAGCCAACAAAATTACGGCCAGGAGAAAGATAAAGGGAATGACACTAATCGAACCGAAGTGGATATTGTGGCCCAGAAGGCTGAAGGCTTCATTTGACTTCCACCAGCCATATTTCGCCCCCTCGATGAAGCCATAGGTCAGAAGGAAAATTGAAAGCGAAGAGAATAGAATCCCCAAGAAATCGAATTTGTGCGTCTTTTCGTGATCCATAGATTCTCTGATAACGAAAAATGAAAGAAGAACAGCAATAATCCCGATCGGAATATTGATATAGAAAACATAGCGCCAATACTGTGAAATGTGCAGAATCCCGTTCAGCGAAGGAAGTCCTTTGTCGGTCAGATAGCCGCCAAGGATTGGGCCCAATACGATTCCAAGACCGGAGACTGCACCCCAAAGTCCCATCGCCATCCCACGTTCCCTTTTTTCGAAATTAGCCGCAATCAGAGAAAGTGTCGCCGGCATCATCGCGGCACCACCCAAACCCTGAACAACGCGGAAGAGGACGAGCTGATTCGCATTGCCAGCCAATCCACAAAGAAAGGAGCCAACTACGAAAAAAATTAGCCCGCCAATGAAAAATCGCTTGCGGCCCAATTCATCGCCAAGCCGACCAAAAGTGATGAGAAAAATAGCAAAAGTTAGAAGATAGGCGTTGTTCACCCACTCCATATCCGACATTCCAGCATTGAAAGTTTTCATAATGCTCGGAATGGCCAGATTGACCACATTTCCGTCAAGCACTATCATCAAAAGCGCGAAACAGACTGTCCCAAGCGTCCACCATTTTCGATTATTATCGTTAATTAGTTTCATTCTCTGTTCCTCCTCTACCCAGTATTAATTTAGTAACTAACTTATTTTAGCAGGTTTTCAAATTAATGAGAACTTGCACCAATCCACAACTCCAACAAAAAACTAAGGCAGATACAATTAATGGCACCACGGATTCTTTGTTCCTGCTAACATTTTAGAATAAATAAGTAGCTTGCAACTATTTGGTAATCGTAATCCCCGTCATCCTGCCAACCAGCACCCATGTTCCACTCACATTTGCGTAGGCGTCGATGCGATACTCCCCTGTATCGTGAGGATAATTTCCACCATGCATATAGTAAATCATTGCCGTCGTCGTATCTTTGGCTGGCGTCGTAGACGAATCTTTGGTCGTTTCCATCTTCGAGGTCATATTATTGGCATCGCAAACCTCGATCAGTCCCTTGACCCCCGGCATTGCCACAGATGGGTCTGTCGCGAGTCGGAAAAATACATCATTGCCTCCAGATTTACTTTTCAAGGCAGACAAGGAAAATGTTCTCGTACCGTTATCAATCGTGCTGGTAGAATCAATTCCAGCTGCATTTAGAGTCATCTTGTAGCCAGGTATCGATACGGGCTGACTAGACAGAGTCCCTGTGCAATTTACCAAATCACTCCGACCACTTGAGTTTGACAAGGAGCCAGAAGCTCCAGTCGTCTTTAATCCTGGGAAGACATTCAATGAGACAGAGAAACTAAAGAGAAAAATTACGACCAGGAATATTCGAAAGAGGAAAAAGGTTTTGCAATAGAGAAAACAATATGCTCCGAAGACAACCCACAAAGCTAGTGTAATCCAGAAACCAATAGTTAAACCAAAACGGAAGAATATCACGGCCAAGAAAATAATTGCCAAAATCAAAAGCATTAGAGTCCACTTGTTTTTGCCCCTTTTTTCAACATCTTCCACAAAACTCCTTTCAAAGAATTTATAAATAATTACTCTCTATCATAAGTGATACGATCAAGATTTTCAATTACCAACAACAGAAACTGATCAAATTCGATATTCTGGTCAAATTCGTGTATACTACTCTCGAGGAAACTAATTTCGCTATCGCATTTCTACGAGGGGAGGGAGTGATGTTTAATTTTCCCACAGTCAAAGTCTTGGGCGCAAGCCGTCCGACTATTTTGGTTCAGGGTGGAATGGGGGTAGGAATATCACTTTCGACTCTGGCTGGAGCGGTGGCTCGCCGTGGAGGCGTTGGCATCGTTTCGTTTGTGGCGCTCGATCTGATTGTTGGCAATCGGGTAGGGCGCGAATTGAGCTATTTCGAAGCTGCCAAATTGGAAATCGAGGAAGCAATCAGACTAAGCAACGGCAACGGACTGATTGGAATTAACTGCATGGCAATTTTGCACAGTTATGAAGATTCAATCCGTGGAGCAGTCGCTGGTGGAGCTCGAGCAACCTTCGTAGGTGCCGGCTTGCCATTTAGCCTGCCCGAGCTGGTGGACAGAGCCAGAGAAGAGGCTGGGATCACGACTGATGTAGCCATGGTTCCTATCGTTTCTTCTGTAAGAGCGCTCGATCTAATTTGCCGGCGCTGGAAGGGGCGATTGCCAGATGCAGTCGTAGTCGAGGGTCCACTTGCAGGTGGCCACCTCGGGTTCAAAGAGGCCGATATCACAAATCCTGCCTTTGCCCTAGAGGAAATCTTCGGGCCAATCTACGAGTTCAGTCAGAGAAATGGTAATTTCCCGATTATCGTTGCCGGTGGAATCTGGGATCGTTCCGATATCTGTCGTTGGATAGACGCCGGAGCTGCCGGAGTCCAAATGGGTACTCGTTTCTTGGCCACCTTCGAAAGTGGCGCTTCCGAAGATTTCAAAAAAGCGGTCGTCGCAGTGGAATCAGACGGAATCATTGTCGCGATCGACCCGGGCTCCCCATCGGGGATGCCTTTCCGGATAATTGCCAATTCGGCAGGCTACCTCGAAGCACTCTTGCGAAAAGGTTCAATCTGCCGCTGGCAATATATGCTTCACAACAAGACTTGCAAAGCCCTAGAATCAACTAACGCGTTCTGCATTTGCAAGGGACTCCTGACCGCCATCGGTATAGATCCCGATCTGGTCGATCACCCAATCTTTACCGTCGGAATAAACGCCGCACGGGTCAAAGAGATCAAATCCGTCGATGAAGTAATCGACGAGCTAACTGGCTTTAGCCAGTAGCTGAGGAATTTACAACCTGTGCCTGTCTTTTCGAAGACAGGCACAATTTTGTTTAGAGAATCAAAAGTATGATTTTGTGTGATAATATGATTAATCTATTTTCTCATGAATTTTCTTGATCACATCGGCCAGTTTCCAATCACTCTTGATGAGATAGTCAGAAAAGTTAAGATCTTTTGACTCCTCCTCCAAAACAGGGCTAGAAAGATTGGAGAGAATAATAACTGGAATATCTTTGATATTCTTGATAAATTTCTTCTCCTCCAGATACTTTAACCCATCCATTACTGGCATAATAATATCGAGTAGTACAACATCTGGCATTTCCGATATGGTTTTCTCCAAACCTTCTTTGCCATCATATGCCGCAATCGCCTCAAAATCATGCTTCTCCAAGTCAATGCAAAGAATTTTTGACAATGACAAGTCATCCTCTACGACCAAAATCTTTTTCTTCATATATCCCCTTCGCTAATTATTCAACTTTTTTATTTAAGCAGACCTCGATATCGGCAATAATCTCGTCAAGCCGATAATCAGACTTAGTAAAATACTTTTCTATCCCGAAATGAATATAGCTCTGAACCTTATCCGCACTAGCAGTATTGGAAACGACAAATATTGGGATATGTTTCCATTTTGAGTCGCTTTTTTTTAGTTTGGCCACCAAATCGAGACCGTTTTCTTTGCCGATCAGGTAATGATCAAGCCAAATGATATCAACTTTGACCTTGTCCTCTAAAATATTTAGGGCCCCTTCGACAGACCTTGATGATACGACCTGGAATCCCGTTTTTTCCAATTTAATTTTGATAGCAGAGAGAAGAGGTTGCTCGTCTTCTACCACCAAGACTACCTTGTTTTCTGGCATAAATATCCTTTCGTTAATCGTTTTCCAAATCCATTACTCGATCGCCTTGGTTCCTTCCTTCTTAGTCATCCCTTTAAGCGGAATAGTGACAAAGAAAGTTGTCCCCTTGTTTTGGACCGATTCAAATCTGATCGTTCCACCAGTATTATCGAGGATTGATTTGATAATGTAAAGGCCTAAGCCCGTTCCCTCAGTATCTGTCTCCCTCACATTATCAGCACGGAACAGTTTTTGGAAAATTTTGTCATGTTGCTCCTTTGGAATACCAAGTCCCGTATCGGCCACCTTGATCAAAATGTCCTCCTTTTCTTTCGAGATCGAAATTATGACACCTCCCTTAACAGTGTATTTTAGAGCATTGGATAATAAGTTTTGGATAATCATTCTGGTCAGTTTTGGATCAACACTTAGAATCGGCAACCCAGTTTCGAGATTGAATAACTTTGTGCCTTTTGCAAGAGAGATACGATGCTATTGTCCACAGCAGTGACAGCGATTTGCACAATAAATTTGGAAACATAAGGGATCGCCCAAACAGTCAACAGCAGCACTATCGTCAGCAAAACTACAACTCCTGATATCCGACGAAGACCCTGACTTAATAATAGTTTTCCATTTTTCTTAACCATATTTCAAATATCCAAAATTACTACATGCACTGAAAGCTATTTAAGTACGTCTGAGAGCTGATAAATTGGCATTATCACAGCCAGAGCGATCAGCAAAACGGCTGCAGCTATTATTGTAAGCAATATTGGCTCGATCATCGCCGAAAGTCCTTTTGCCTGCTCATCGGTCGATGCTTCATAATTGTCAGCCAAGTACAAAAGCATTTGATTGAGACTCCCACTCTTTTCTCCAACCGTCACCATCTTTGTCACCATTATCGGTATTTTCTTGAATTTTCCGCTCTGAAGTGTAGATCCAAGTGTTTTGCCCTCGTCAAGTCCCGCTTTCAATCTCCTAATGTACTCGGCAAAGACAGGGTTTTCTGTAGCATCAGCACTGATCTTCAGCGCTCGAGAAATTGGAATTCCACTGTTCAACATAATTCCCAAATTTCTACAGAACGCGGCAACTTCTCTCTCGATAATAAATGGACCAACAATCGGTAAGCTCATTGTAAACTTCGCCCAAAGATTTCTGACAGGTTTCCAGAGCATAAATAACCAACCAAAAACAAACAGGGCGACGAGTCCGAAGAAAAGATATAAACCATCAGCTTGCATAAAAGTAGAAAACTTGAGTAATATTCTAGTAGCCAAAGGCAGTGAGACGTCGAAGGAAAGGAACATGTTCCCAAGTTGGGGCAGAACAAAAATACTCACAGCGAATGCTACAATTGTCGCCAACGATAGAACAACTTTTGGATAAAAGAGAGCCTCATTTATCTTCTTACCAAGAGTGACTTCCTTTTCGAGTTTTAGCTCCAGATATGCCAAACTCTCAGAGAGCGTCCCGGACTCTTCTCCTACACCGACCACATTTTGATAAAACTGGTCAAAGACTTTTGGATATTTTGCAAAAGAATCAGAAAGACTAACTCCACCCTTCATATCTTCGACACATTTCATCAATATATTCTTGAAAACCGCTGATTCTGTTTGGCTTTCCAGGGTTTCCAAAGCATCAACAACATTAACACCTGATTTGAGCATCACAGAAAGGTGTTTGCTAAAAATGGCAAGCTCTATTTTTTTGACCCCTCCAAACAACCCGCTCCTTTTTGAATTCTTACTATATTATACCAAATCAAAAACAATTAATATATTACTTTGACTGATTAATTGCCTGGACAACCTTAGAGTCATTTTTTAGCTCTTCGTAAAATTGAACACTGTCTCGATTTATCTTCATCACATCCTTGGGTCCATGTAACTCTTTACCAAGCTTGATAAGCGTCAGGGATTGAGAACTATTATCAACCAACCCGGTACCAGCTGTAGTTGGGGTAGTTGTCGTTGCAGTTGAAGACGAAGTTGACTGAAGCGGCTGAGCCAATTGAAGATAATATATATTTGTGAGAGTAATATACTGATCGTTGACATTGCTCAGGTGACCAAAGTAAATCTGGCTGTTTGTCAGAAAGACAGCATAGAAAGAGTCGGGATTCAAAGCGCTCTTTTCTTTTTGACGCCATTTATATCCACAGACAACCAATACAGCGACTACGACCAAGACGATCAGAACTAGGACGATTTTCTTCATATTAAGATTTTTCACCATTCCTCCTAAATAATTATCGATTATTAATTTCCTGACGCAACGAAGGCATCATTAGTTGGCACAGTCAGTCCGACCAGTTCCCATTGATCACCATTTTTCTGTAGATCAATCGCTCCAACTGCTGTCTTGGCCTGATCACCTGTTTTTGTCGCCAATTTGGTATAGAGCAAAGTTGCTGAGAAATCTGTATCCGCAAAGACACCACCAGTGATCGAAACATTGGAAGTTAGCGCTGACGTTGACTGATCAAATAGCTTCTTCAGAGCATCCAAGGAAGTTTTGGCCTTGAAAGAATCGCTACTTAATCTGTATGTATCGCTATCCATTCTATTTTTGATTAGAGAATTGATTGTGAAGATAGAGCTCTGGACGGTGGTATAATCCTTATTCTTCGAGGAGGCTACGCCTAGAGAATTCACTACAGATTGGAATGCAGCATTATCATCACCAGAGGCCAAAATTACAGGTTTGGTTGAATTGAAAATGTACTGAATTCGAGCAAGTTTTCCACTGACAGTAGTTTTGATCAAAGCAGTTGTAATACTCCCTGTCTGGCTAAATGTAACGTCCGATGTACCGTTTAGACTCTTGGCAATCATATCTTTCAGAGTTCCACTGACATAGCCCTTGAAAGCATCTGTGTCGGTCATGACAGTACTAAATGGCTGGACAGTGAGCACACCTTTGCTATATATTTCATCGACAGTCTTGGCAGTAAGTTTGTCAGTATTTTTGATTATTAATTGGGTACCAGGAATACTGTGATCATCAATAACATATCCGTCTGGTACTAAGAACGAGTAATCACCAGTAAAACTGGTATATATTTGGGGCGCAGTACTTCCAGCCTTATTTGCTCCTACCGAGTTGCTCTTTTTCTTGGTCAATTCCATTCCACCTACAAATGCTGCTGCAGCAATCACAATAATTACAACCGCACCGATCAGTATCTTCTTGTTGATAACAATTCTCCTACTCATACTGTCCTTTTTCTCGATTAATAATGGTTCTTATCCTGTACTTTGTAACTTTAGCATAGAGTTTATTTTCAATGCAATATCCTTATCAATTCAAAAAGAGGCCCGAAAGCCTCTTTTTGAATATACATAGCATATTATCAGGGTAAATCAGGAGCATATGCACCTGTAGTACCGCTTACACTCCACTTCGAACCGTCAAATACTAATGTTGCAGCCTCACCAACAGCATCAAGTACCAAGCTCGAACCATACATATTCGCATTCCCCAAGGTCATTGGATTGGATCCTGAATTCATGACGAGGTATTTGATTTGGCCAGTCACACCATCAGCCAAAGTTGCAGTAATCGCTCCATCAGTCGTATTGACGAAGGTAACAAGAGTATTAACACTGATTGCCTGTGATGATGGGGTGATTGTATCAGAAGAACCACCAGCAACAGGACCAGTTAATATGATGCCACCAGAACCAGCGTTAATTGCAACTGAGGAATTACTATAGGTGGAACCAAGTGTTACATACTGAGCAGCGTTGGTAGCTGTTCCAATATTGATCGAACGAGAAACACCATTTGTGCTTCCAATATTCAATGTAGTTGCAGCGTTAGCCAAGCTGAAGGTTGAGGCAGTTGTAGTAATACTACCGCCATTTACAGCCAGGTTACCAGTAAATGTTGTGTTTCCACCAACAGTAAGCGTTCCTGCTGTTACGACATCACCACTTCCGTCAGCAACTGTAAATTTGTCTGTGTCCATGCTGAGACCGCCATCAAGAGAAGTTGATCCACTGGTCACAGCTAGACCACCATGAACAGTTTCACCACCGGCTGCGATCGTAAGACCACCGTTTGTGATATAAGCGCCACCAGCCGCGACTGTAAGCCCACCAGTAGTAATGTATGCGCCACCAGCTGTAACGCTCAAACCGCCTGTTGTAACATAGATACCACCTGTTGAAACTGTTAAGCTACCACCTAGTGTCATGCCCATTGAGGTTGTAATCGCACCAGAAACCCCGAGGGTTCCGGAAACTGTCTGAGCACCAGTAATGGCAAATGTATTAGCTGTTGTGTTGATATTACCGTTTCCAGCGTTGAGTGTAATATTACCATCAGCTGAACCACCATTTAAGGTATTGATCGTGAATCCTGTGCCTATACCGCTGGTAGTTATCGCGTTGGTGTCAAAAGTAGAATTATCAACATCGATCCCTGCGTTAGCAGTCAAGATACCAGTAATTGTAGTTGCGGGAGTCAGAGTTATTGCTCCGGTCGAAACATCTCCGAGTGTGATTGTACCACTGCCCTTGGCATTGATTGTCAAAGCTTGGTTACTGCCTTCACCGTAAGCTGAGATATTCCCAGTGACTAACGTACTCATGAGTGTTGTACTGCCATAAGTATTCAACGTACCCTCAACCACAGTATTGCCATTCGAATGATCAACACTGAATAATCCTTCACTGACACTGATTCCGCCATCTAAATCAGCCTGACCAATTACTGTTACGGCATGATTGAATGTCGAAGTAGCATTTACTGTCAAGTCGTCCCATTGGGAGGAACCAAGTGTTGTGTCCCCAGTTACATCCAAATCACCGTCGTTAGCAAGAGTTAGGGCGGTGTGACGAGTAGCACCAGTCATGGTGATGGAATTGTTGACGCTCAGAGCTCCTGAGATTGACCGTAAACATCAACACTATCCCATTGAGAAGATCCCAATTCGGTATTTCCTTCGACTGACAGATCACCATCATTGGCAAGAGTCAAGACAGCGTGCCTCTCTTCGCCGGTAATGGTTACATCACCACCTTCGGTTGCCGTCAAAATATTAGTATCACTGCTAGAATTGTAAAGGTAGAAATCACCTTCTCCAACTCCCTGCTCCCAAGTATCACCTTCGCCATAGCCAAATGTTAGAACACCTGTCTGGCTGGTATTAATATTCAAGGTGCTATTGAAAGTCGCACTAGCATTTACTGTCAAGTCGTCCCATTGGGAGGAACCAAGTGTTGAATTTCCTTCAACATTGATATCACCATCATTGGAGAGATCCAAAACAGCATGTCTTTCTGAGGCATCCATTGTAATGCCGTTGTTACTGTAGAAGGTAGTTGTACCGTAAACATCAACACTATCCCATTGAGAAGATCCCAATTCGGTATTTCCTTCGACTGACAGATCACCATCATTGGCAAGAGTCAAGACAGCGTGCCTCTCTTCGCCGGTAATGGTTACATCACCTTCTGGAAGGATCGATAATACATTTGTTTCACTGTCGGAGTTGTAAAAATACAAACTACCTTCCCCAATGCCTTGTTCCCACGAAGAGCCATCGCCATAGCCAAATGTCAAGACGCCCGATTCGTCAGCATTAATGTTTAGCGCACTATTGAAATTTGCATCAGCATTTACCGTTAAATTGTCCCATTGTGATGATCCGAGAATTGTGTTGCCCGTTACGGATAAGTCACCATCATTGGCAAGGGTAAGAGCAGTATGGCGAGTAGCACCGGTCATTGTAATAGAGTTATTAACAGCAAGAGCACCTGCACTGTCAACACTGAGTTCACTTGTGCCACTTGAATTCTTGAGAACAAAGATATTTGGACTTGATTCGCTACTACTTCCCTGAATTGTAAGTCCCACAACATTCGCAGAGCCAGGATTTATCGTACTATAATCATTCGAAGTAGGAACCAAGGCGACTGCGCCATCAGTAGCAGGCAATCCGGTAAATGTCCCTGCAACAAAATTGATTGTTCCAGTCCCAGCATTTATAGTAATGTCATTGTTACCATCTCTGGTTGCAATCGTGCCACCATACATATCCATACCACCTGTGCTCAAGACACCATTTACATGCATGGCATTTTGGACGAGCAAAGTAGCAGGTGCATCGAGATACATATTATCATCGGTTGCAATATGCAGATTGTAATCATCATAAATCTTTGACCCGCGGTAATAAGAAGCTGCGCCGCCCAACATGATGTTCACAGCATCGAGATACATATTATCATCGGTTGCAACATGCAGATTGCCATCATCGTAAATCCTTGATCCACCTTGCCCGAAATCAAGAGTACTACCCTGAAGATTAATTCCTTTGTTTGCGACTAGCGGTGCAGCAGATGCCGCAACCGGCAACGCACAAAAAGCAACCGCAATGAATATTCCCGTTGCGAATGCAATTAACTTTGCTTTCCCTCTCATAAACCCTCCTAGCGAATGATATATTATTAAAATGTTTTCATTTTAGTTACCACGCCTTCACCGAAACAAACTGCCCCTTTTGGGACATACATACATGATAACACCTACAAAATTATACTGTCAATAACATTCACTCCAACAATCATTGCAAAAGCTTGATATTGGTTTTTTGCAATCCAGGAGAGATAAATAGACTTATTACGAATTAAAGCACCTTAATAACACTTTAAGCTCAAAGTATGGTAAAATAAGCTTAAAGGAAAAACAAAAACACAAATTGGAGGAAAATGTTAACTTTTGAAAAGCTCTCAAAGCGACCGAGAGTCTTCCA
>JAPLVL010000060.1:67314-69184 GCA_026397135.1 Candidatus Berkelbacteria bacterium | reverse complement strand
GGCGATCGTCGAAGTGGTGGAAAACGATCGGCCTGTCGGAAAATATCTGATTGACAGGACCGGGCGAGATATCCTGAACGGCAAAAGGTATAATTTAATCTTGAATTCCGTTGGTGGTCTTGCCAAGGTTGGAGACAAACGGGGCGAGATGAAATATATCGATCGGTATGGGAGGGAAAGGTTTAAAAAGCAGTAAGAATTCAGTCGGTATGAATTGCATTGAAATAAGCCAAAATTAATTGATTTGAGGAGCCGGCAGTGGTCTCTAATTGAAAGTATGAAATAGTATGAACTGTAGTGATTTAACACAATTGATATCAGATTTCAGGGAAACTGCGGGAGAAGTGGCTGATTTTTCTGACCGAAATGAATTCGGTCAAGCGCTCGAAAAAGTAAGGCAGTGGAAGGAGAAAAGGGAGGAGGTTCTGCCAAAATATGATGAGATTTTCATGAGAAGACTTCTGAGCAGAGAAGCAGCTTTGCTCGGTTTGGGTCTTTTCTACAAAGAGGCAAACTTTTCCAAATACGAAGAACTATTTCGGATGTATTTTGATCGCCCAACTGGAATTTTGACGAACGAAACATATCACAAATTTCTCGGAGAACTCTGGCGGGGCGAATGGCTTGAGTCTTGGAAAAAGGTTGAAATCTCGGCCGAAGGACTGGAAAAACTCGAAAAGAAACGCCAATACTTGTCAGCGATAATGGAATCAGTTTTTATCAATCTGTTTGCTTCAGGAAATACTTTGACTCGACCCAGGTCAGAGCGGAACTATCCGGTCGGCATTGGTTTTCACAGAGGGAAATTAAGGACTGGCGGTGGATCAGATTCAGCCTTTGAGAAAATGTCCGGTGGCGAAGCTTGGGTTTCGGGCTGTGTTGACGCCGGAGAGAAAATGTCCGGTGGCGAACTGCATGTAAAATCCTGTAATTCTGCTGGTCATAAAATGTCTGGTGGGAATCTGACAATCGATGATGCCAGTAATGCTGGTATTAGAGCAACTGGCGGAACGATTCATGCAAAGGAAGTTTCTTTTTTCAATATTTTAGCGGGTTCTGTTGGTGGAACTGCGCTAGTCGAGAAGGTTGTTGTAGATAGGGACTTCTTCATTGCAAACATGTCAGGAAACAGCACGGTTTTGATTTTGGGGGTGGAGAAATCTCGATTGCCCAGCCTTTTCTCTGACAGTGGGGTCTATTTTTTCAGCGATGGCGATTTCTGTTCGACTGATATTCTCCATTTGGTCAAGCAATTGAAGGAAATACCAAAATTTGAAGACGGGGAAGTAAACAATGGCCTTTATATTATTACCGGGTCGAAGCTGCCCTATATTTGGGATCTAAACGGCGGCATTTATGTACTGAGAGATCTTGGTACATTATCTGGAATCGGCAGGGGTATGTCTGGCGGGATAATAATAATTGACGACCCTATGATTTCACTCGAAGAAGCCAGGAGGCGAGCGAGCAGCGACAAGACCGGCGGTATGGTTTTCTACCTGCAGCGTGATTATGGTGAAACGACTGGAAAATTCTTCAAAAAACTAAAAGATTATAAATTCATCCGTCTCACCTGATGATAAATGATTATCAGTACGGGCCGTAAAGAGATTTCTGATATTCGGGCCCTCCCTTTTTCCTACCTTCTCTTTTCGTTAAAACATGAAAGAGAATTTATTTCCAAGATTATGCAACGGCCGTGAATTTCCTTGGAAGTAATATTATTCATAATGTTCAGGCCAGATGATTCAGATTAAGTTAGCTTAGGAATGAGAGTAAAAGAGAGTAAGCAAGAGTAAAAGAAATTGTCAGCGCTTTTGAACATTTGTTCTGGTAATTAGCTTTTATTCGTAATTACCCCTAATCTTTG
>JAPLVL010000060.1:8457-67304 GCA_026397135.1 Candidatus Berkelbacteria bacterium | reverse complement strand
AATTCATTCAAAGTAATGCGCTAATTTTATTATTAATTTTGGCCATTAAAAATATTTCTGATAAAATAGAATTATGACAAGTGAGGGAGAAAAGGCAAAATGCCCGGTGCTCACCGGTTTTGTAAATGAAATCCATTTTTACGATGGAGTGTTTTCGACATACTGCAAAAGCCAAGAAATAGCGCAGGCGAAGAGAACGAAACGGCTGATTGTTTTGGAGATGGAAAAGGCGTGCGAGATTACAGATCACTTGCAACTGCTCCGGAGGCAAAATTTGGCGGCCGAATTAAATCTTGATTATGTTGGTGAAATCTACGAAGAGCGCTATGCTTTCGGACAAGCAAAAGGCAAATATTCAGAACCAGTGTATTCAATTGTCGATACTGAATCGAGGAGAATTATCCATCAATTTCCACCTGAATTTCGGGGAAGTAAGCCGATAATAAATGGTAAGACTTGGATTGCCAAATCAACCGGCGGATACGAAGATTCTGATGGCAGTTATGCTCAGAGTTGGAGCTATACTCTGGTGGATATGATGGGGGAACCGGTGCTGAAAAGCGATTTTTCCCATGTAGAACAGAGTGAGGCTTGCGAGAGGGTGACATATCTGGCCTTTGGCCGTCTCCTGGGAGAACAAGGTGTCGAACAATATGGCTATCATTATCTGGATGCTGACGGTGTTCCTATGCATACCGGATATTCAAATGCAACACCCTTCTCTCACGGATACACTCTGCGGGAAGTCCGAAATGGCGGCTTGATTTTCCTGGATGATGAATATGGCAAGGTGGTAAGCACTTTTGATATTGGCAAGATTGATAGGATTGAATATTCAGCTCTTGGGTTTAACAGCAAACTGGCCATGATTATGAATGTCACTCGTAACGAGCTATCAATTTATGATTTTTCGGGCAAAAAGGTCAAAAGAACGGCTCGAATCAAAAATTTTGCCCAAGAGAATTTGTCCCCCCGAAAAAGTGTTTCTGATGAGGGATTGTTTTTTGCAACTGTCTTCAGGGGAGAAAATTACGAGACATATTTCTTCGATAAATTCGGCCACAAAAAATTAGGTCCCTTCGATATGGCCCATGATTTTCATGAAGGCGTGGCCCTGATTCACAATTGGGGACGATATTATTTTATAAATTCGGCAGGCAAAGAAGTTTTGAGCTTGATTAGCGCGATTGATGCCGGCGATTATCATAATGGAATTGCGCTTGTGAAATACAATAAGTTCTCTCGATTCATTGATTGGACAGGGCATATTCTCTTTGACCGAAGTTTCAAGGAGGCTGCCGAATTCAAGGAGGGTGTCGCCCTGGTCACTGAGTTGAATGGTCTCAAGCATTATATTGATCAGAAAGGGAAAGCAGTTTTTGAAAAGGGAGCAGAAATATGAAATGCGGTCAAATTTCATTTATGTTGAAATATTTAGCGACCAAGCTAAATGAATTTGATTCTCTCTTGCCTCGCCATATCAAGGAAGCGAAGGAATTGGCAGCTTCAATTGATCGAGTTGTCTTCGATGTGGAAATCAAAATTTTGAAAGAGAAGACTGACTACGATAGCACGATTCGTCACCGCGATTATATATGTCGCAAAAACAATTTGTACTGGATTAGTGAATTTTCCGAGGCAGGGACGGCTTGGGCCGAAGCTGTTCAGGGAAACATACGGGGCAACGAAGCTGATGTCAAAGTTGTTTTGGTCGATAGAGATGGAAAGCTATTAAAGGAAATTTTGGATACTGGGTATCTTGGGATAACAACATCGGGAGTGGCAATTATTTCGGTTTATGATGATGACAACAACCGAGAAACTCATCTTTTTTCATCTCAGGGTGAAGAAAGGGGAACTTTCGCGACATATTCCTCCAATCCAGATCAACAACAAGGCGATATACTCGGAGCGTTTGATGAGAGTGGAGAGCATTATCGGTTTATCAAAAGTACAGGAGAACCTCTAAATGATTCAACCTATGGCAGGATTGTTGATTTCTCGGAAGGCTTTGGCTGGGGCGAGGCGACCGGTTGGTGGTATCTGGTGGATGAAAACGGTAACAATACCTACATAAGGGATGTCAAATCTCCCAAGATGTTTTCGGAGGGTTTGGCCGTGTCTTACACTGGACCAGAAAAATATATTGTGGTTGATACCCAAGGTAAAACCAAATTTACATTCGAAGGTACAGTTTTGGCAAATGGCTACAAAGATGGTCTATTACTGGTCCAAAAATATAATGATTTCCATTTCTATTATCTCGACAAGGAAGGCCATTTCAAGCTTGGACCGTACAAAGGAGCTCGTTCATTTTCAGATGGTTTCGCGATTGTGGGTCGGGAATCAAAGCAATATTTCATAGACGCAAACGGTGTTGAAAAATTTGGGCCATTTGTTTCAGCGTTGGATTTTTCCGAAGGTTATGCTGTCGTCGAAACAGCCAAAGATCAATATTCGCTTTTGGATACTCAGGGTAATATAACTAAAGTCAAAAAATATCAATATATTGAAGAATTCAGATCTGGTGTATCGGAGGCGACCGATTATAGCGGTGAAAAATCCTTTCTCGATCATCAGGGCCGTCAAGTCTTTGGGCACAAAATTGAGCGAATTTCGAGAACAAGCAAAACCAATCCCTTCGAGGTTGAGCCTTTCGTATAGATTGAATATTATCGTTCTGCTTCCCCCAAACAGCGGACAACTGGTCTTCTGTTGTTTTTGTTTTTGCGCTAAAATATCAGTAGAAGCAAAAATTGTTGCCATTTTTTGGGATAATGAATGAATAAACAAACATAAGTTTGGGCTCCGAATAAACTGATCGATTAAAACAAAAATAAGTGAGGGATAGGGAATGGAAATATACAATCAAGTCAGTTGTGTCAAAATCAGCCAGAGCCTGGCAAAAATATTGAAAATCCTAACCGTCTTTGACGAAACATCAGACCAAAAGGATATCGATCATGCTAAGTTTTGGCAGAAGCTGACGGCCAAGGAAGTCGAACTTACTATACTTGAGTTTGATCCTGATCAGATTAATCTGCGTCAGAGTTTGGTCGAGAAATTTAATCTTGACTATATTTCTGGCGTGCACGAAGGGCTGGCTTGGGGTGTCAGCAAGGAAGGCTATCAGATATTAATTGATGCAGCCGAGAGAACTGTCATCAAGACTTTCAGAGATGTTCATCATGCCGTGGCTTACCCGTTTGTAAACGGTGTCTCTTTCGTCAAAAACGATCAGAGTTTTTACCGGATTGTTGACAGGAAGGGCGAGGCTGCCCCAGTTCTCGTTGAAATGCTCCGAAGTGTGACGCCGGATTCGCAGCGCGACGGGATTTTTGCCGGCCGTTTGGTCGGTAATTCCAAGACTGAATTCTTCTTTGATGCCAGTGGCCAAACTCTTTTCGACAAAGTAGGCTACAAAATAACGACTCCGTTTGAGAATGGACGAGCTTGGGCAGAGAAGGAGAAGGGTGAAATTGTCCTTCTGGACAAGGCGACGATGACAGAAAAGATGATAAAGGGAATTAGGAAAATTGTCAGATATTCAGACGGCGTCGCCTGGGTTGTCAAATCAACCAAGGGGATGCTCGATGCTGCCTATGACAGTGATGGCAACGAGCTTTTCACCGGTAATTATCAGGAAATAAGGCCGTTTTCGGAGGGATTAGCCGTCGTCAAGATGAAGGATCAGTGGTACTTTCTCGACCACAGCGGCAAAACTGTGCTCGGCCCGTATGAAGAGGCTGGCGATTTCCAGTGTGGTAGAGCTTGGGTGAGTGAGACAAAATTCAGGAGAAAAACTAGCTACTTTATAGACAAAAATGGTCAGCCAATTGGTGGCGAATTTCGCCAAACTTACGGTTTTTCGGAGGAAGTTGCTGCAGCCAAACCTTTTGGTAGTAACAGCTATGTCTTGGTCGATATCAATGGTACGGCCAGTGAGAAACTAGTTGAAATTGAGGAAATTCATACTCCCTTTGAAGATGGTGTGGCAGTTGCGACAGACAGCTTCGGTAGAGTGATCCATATCGACAAGAAGGGCAAAATAATTTTTGAGAAAAATGGTAACAAAGAATATTTTGAAAGCAAGTAAATGCCAAAAATTAAGTCAGATTGTTCTCGATCTCGCGAGCAAGATCGCAAATTTTCCTGCTCTCTCGGTGCAAACTTTGGCATCCGCAATCACCATCAAACGCGACTGTGAAATACTTTTTTCCGAAGTTGAGAAAATCAAGAACGACTTACCACTCAGGGTTGAAATCGCCAAGAAACTTAAATTCAACTATGTAAGCGAACTTTATCCAGCTTCGCAGGGCGGATATGTCGCTTGGGGAGCTCGAAATTACGGTGACACCGAAAATGCCGAGTTTTACCTGATCGAGACGGACGGAGTTTCTGATTTTGAAGAAAATTCCAAGAAATATCAAGGCGTCTCCGAAATCAAAAACGGAGTTGCCTTCGTATCAGACAAATCGGAGGCATTTTACATGATCAATACTTCGGGAGAGAAAATATCGAAGGAATATTCCGAAGTTACCTATCACTCCCCGATTTTGTTTAGGGGTAAAGTCTCGACACTTTTCGAGGGTGAACCGATAGCGTTAGATATTGTTCATGGTGCATCCGACGGAAGTGCTAAATTTTCAGGAAAATATATTGGCTTGGACGGGCAAGAATTTTCAGCCAATCCTGATGCTCCTTTTGCTCTTTATAAATACAGTGAAGGCTTGGTTTGGTCGGAGAAGGATGGCAAGCAGGTAGCCCTTAACCGCAAGGGTGAAGTTGAATTTACACTTCCGGAAAACCTCGATCATCTTTATCGATTCGACAAGGGAGTTGCACTTGGATTCAAAAACAAATTCTATGCCACCCGCAGCCAGCCCTGTTTACAGGCCTTCGCAATATCCAAAAACGGAGAGATGAAGGAAATTCCTGGGGCGCTCGTCGATATTGACAGCAGGAGCGACTCACCCAAATGTGACTGGTGGGCCGGCGAAGGCTTTTATCGTGCCACCTTCGGAGAAGGAGAATATTATTTTAATCTGGCAGGCAAGACAATTTATCCCAGAGAGCAAAGAAGCAATTATCATTTCGAATTTTTTTCGAATGGCTATGCAACAGTGTTGGTCAGAGACAAAAATTCGTCCAAAAGCGAGAATTTCCTAATCGACAAAGAAGGCAAGAGGGCTTTTCACAATGTTTATCAGTTTTCGCATTTTCGTGACGGTTTTGCTGTTGTGAGAGAGCATGATGGTCGCTGCTATTTGCTGGACAAAGATCTGAAACAAATTCCCTTCGAGACTGAATTATCGGTAAAAACGGTTCGAGAGATCTGGAGCGGGGTAATTTGTCTCGAGCTGACGAATGGGAAACATACATATGCCGACATAACAGGAAAACAGCTGATGCCATCCTTTGATTGCTATCTTGCTGGCTCCTTCGACTGTGGCATTGCCGAAATTAATCCGTCTCGAGAGCACAACGGTGTCTATTTTATCGACAAAACAGGTCGGCGTCTATTTGAAGATTTTTCGGTCTCAACTGGAGGGCAAAAATGATTGAACCAAATTGCCTTGAGATTACAGACAAACTGGCTAGCAAGCTGGCGGTTTTTCGTGATTTTGACAAACTGTTTGACGCGGGAAATGTCCTCAAGGCTCTGGAAAAACAGAAGGAATTGCAAGATTTTTGCCTTGAAACTTTGGAAAAAATTGATCCCAATCAGATTTTCTTGCGGGAGAGGGTCGCCAGGAAAGTTGACGCTGATTTCGTCTCGCCATTTTCTGACGGTGTCGCCTGGGCAACCCAGAATTCCAAAAATAATGTTGATGAAATTAATTTTGTCGTAAACACAGAGGGCGAGAAGATCGGTGAATACTATTCTGACCTGATCTGGACCAATTTCCACAATGGAATCGCCTGGGTGTATTCAAGGCGGGGATACGATGGTCTAAACCAAATGCTTTTGCGCGCGGTCAGTGCCAAGACAGGCCAGGTCATGATTGAATTTCATGCCGATCAAACTGAGCTCGACGGTTTCAAAAGAAACGGAATTATTATGATTTCTCGGACGATGGCCGGCTCTAGAAGGGAAACATTCTTTCTGAAAGCTGAAAATGGCAAGTTGCGGCGGCTTTTTGCAAGCAAGCAGGGAGAGACTGGGTTTTATCGTATTGCCAAAGATTTTAGTGATGAAATTGCCTGGGTCAAAGATGGTAGCACGACTAAGTTTTTCGATGAAAACGAGAATATCGTGGGGCAGTCTGAAGCGGCGGACTGCATGATGTTTTTCGGCGAAGTCACGGAGGGGCTTGTCTGGCTCCGGCACGCCACCAGCTCTGAGGCGGCCTCGCTCTACGACTGCACTGGTAAATACCTCTTCACCTTGCCGAAATATCATGCACCGCACCCGTTTCACAACGGTTTGGCTCGAGTTGTATCTCTGGGTGATGAAGGTGTTGGCTATTCATATTATATCGATCAATCAGGCAAATCGATTGCCGGTAATTACAGCAAAGCAAGCGATTTTAGTGAAGGGCTGGCCGCTGTCTCGGACAGATCAGTTCCCAGAATCGATGGTGGGAAACCGCGCAAAGCTAGATTCATACGAACCGATGGAGGGGAGGCGTTCTCGGGGGAATGGTTTACGGCGAGTGATTTTCACGAAGGCTTGGCTATCGTTTCTGACAGAGGGAGTGAATATTATTTCATCGACAAAGAGGGCAAAGATATTTTCAAAAAAAGGTTTGGAATGGCTTGCGATTTCGAGGACGGTCTCGCCAAAGTCGGAAGCAAATCGCGGATATTTTATATCGACAAGAGCGGGAGAGAAGTGTTTGAAAAGGTCGAAAATAGTCTAAATAAGTCTGAAAAAGCTAAAAGCAAGAATTAAATAGTGAGCAAGCTCGCCCCGCCTTGAGCCTGGTCGGGGTAAACAGGTGAGCAGGTGAGTAAGAAAGTAAGAATTAAGGATTAAATAGTGAACAAGTTATAAAGTATTACTCCTTAATAGCTGTCATCCCAGTCTTCGATATTACTAAGACCCTGAGCATTATCGAAAGGGTGACTTGTCCCTCGTAGCTCTTGGAGCGAAGTGGGAAGGCTGGGATTCAAACATTAAAACAATGAATTGTACCGAATTAACAAAATTGATAAATGATTTCTCCATCAAGCTGACTGTCTATGACGGGGTTTTGAAGACCAATTCAGTTGCTCAAATTCAGTCGGTCAAGGCGGAGATAATTGAAATGGCAGCCCCTTTTGAGATGATGCTGAAACCGATCAATGATTTTTTTAAACAGTATGAATCGGTTATTAAAGCAAGCGAGAGTCTTGGCACAAGTAAAAACGATTCTTTCAATAGTTTTTCCATCTCACCTTTTAATAAAATTGTCAATGTCTCAAATTCATATATTTTCCGCCGTTTTGCCAACAAACTCTGTGATCTCTTCAGGCAGTATGATGCTGATCCTGAGACGAGAGGGCAGGTTGTCACGAGAATAATGTATCACTTTGCATATTGCAGCAAAGATAATCCAATTTTCAAAATTCCTGATGATTTCCCAGATGAATTCTATGATGATTTTGCCAGAAATTTTTACGGCTCCGAAGTCAGTATCAATCGGGCAATTTATGGCGATATCTGTACAAGGATGAGATCGGGACGCGTCTTCATTCGGGAAATAATCAAACCAGAAAGTACTCTAAGCTATGTTGGCGAGGACGCAACTGGCGGCTATATTCACATTGACTCAGCCACCTGCGACCTGGGCTCGGGCCTAAACGGCGCTACGATAATTGCAGAGAATTTGAGATACGGCTCCGACCTGGGGGTTGCGGCGAAAAGCGGTACGATTTTCGTCAAGAATTTCGAGCGGCTTCTTCCTAGCATGGATGATGACGACAACGCTGTTGGTGAATTTCTAAGTTCTGAATCTGGTGCGACAGTCGTGGTCGAGAATGTTCTCGGTGTCAAGGAAACGGAGATTGGCTGGAATGGGGAACAATCTACTGTCTTGATCAAGGGAAAGGCCAAGAGTTTGACAAGCAATACCTTCATGAAATTACCAAGTTTAAATAGGGCGTCGGCGGCTGTCTATGACGAATCGCTGGATAAATTTATCATGATTAGTGGTCAGAAACTTATCGATGACGAAAGTCATGGGCAATTCGGTTTTTTCCGTCGCTCCAAATGTGGCATAATCGAGACGAGGCTAGAGGGCAAAGGGCTGTCTGAATTCTTTGCTGGCATCGAAGGCGGAATTGTGATCTTGAAGAAGGCCAATATTCCAGTGATCGGCAATGATCTGGCTGGTGGCGTCATAATTCTGGACGATACCGAAGGCAAAATGTTCAAGAAGAAAAAAGCAGAATTTGTAGTACTGTAATTAAACAAAAATATTAAAATTCATATTTATTCGAAAACAAACTGAAGTTTGAGCTCCGGTAATAGATCAGAAACCAGACTTGGGTCTGCTTGGCCAATCTGAATCTTGAGCTACAAACTAAACGGAGAACTAACTTTAGTTTGCTGAAGTTAATTATTAGCATGTTGTTGTTTGGGATGACAAATGTGGGTCGGTGGGGTAAAATAAAGGCAGAATCAAATTTGTGGAGGTGGATTGATTAATTTTGACGAAGTCAACGATTACAAGGATTGGCCGAAATACAAAGATGGCGAAATAGTGTCCGAATTTGCGCCGATGGACAAGCCGAAATCTTGGCGATTCGGTCCAAGCGGATTATTCCGACTTACTGATGATAATCACGAAAAATTGAAAACCGGAGTCTGGCAACTCGGGTCAAAAGGACTATATTTCAAGAGTAAAGTTGGGTCCAAATATTGCATAACTTTTTGTGCCAGGGAGGGAAATCAGTTGGTCTACGAGAACGACGACGACTTCGAATTTCGCATGGTTGGCAGCTCATTTGTCACTTACGGGAAGAAAAGCGGCAATTTTTGCTTGAACGGGGACCCTGAAAAATTTCTCTTCCAGCACAAACTTAGTGATTCGAGCAGTTTCGATCAATTTGACTGGTTCCCGACTCGTCTTGGCATTATTTTTTCTGGAACTGACGAATATAGCAAAACTACCTACGATATGGTCAAAATTACCAAACCGATCAACGGCGATCCGTTTTGGAGCGAAAATAATGCCAATTCTGTCACGCGATTGGCAGAAGGGTATGAAGCCAAAATTTGGCCGCATCCAAAGGGATTTGTGAATATGCGGGACGGAATTCTCTACCTGAATGACAAAAAACCGCTTCATCGGGTTAGATTCATGGAGGACAAGGTACTTCTCTTACACCCTGACGGCGTGGTTGTCGGGTTCGAAAATAAATTCGTTTTTTATGATGGCAGCAGATTGAAAGATTTTGTGAAGGAAAAGGAATAGGGTGAAAATAGATTGCCAAAAATTGACGAAATTTCTGTCGAGTGCGGTCAAAATTAACCGCCGGATTGATGATATTCTTGGTAGCGACAAACCGGCCGATAATATCAAATCGATCTCTAAATCGGTCGATTCCTTTCGCGGTGAGATGTCGCCGATATTACTCGAGACCAAATATTATAACACCTGGAAACATTACGAAACAGGCGAAATTATTACAAAAGTCGATCGGTCGGTGGAGAATCAGAAACAAGAATACGACCCATCGCGCCCGATATGGGAATCTCATCCGAAGGGTGTGCTGTGCGGTATTCCGACGGAGGGAGTTCTCAATATTTATCTCAACCCGGAGGGAAATCTCGAAGTTCCTGATGATAGTCCGATTTTGCGGAATCAGGAGCTGTTCACCCATATTTTCCAAAGCGAGCCTTGGTGGGTGAAACTGGACGACAATCAAATCTGGGAACCGGATAGATATTTTGATCCGTTCTTCCAGGTCAATGATGAAGGTGGAATAATATATCTTGATGATGGCAAGCTCTATTTCGGTAAATCATTTGCCAAAATACAGAATGGCGATTCCCGTGCTCCGTGGGGTGATGGTGTCGTTATAATTGACTTTTTCCAGTATAGGACGATTACCATAATTCATGCTGACCATACCGAAGAGAGTATTCCGTTTCCAAAGATTGAAGACAACATTGAAAAAGTTGAAGTCTCTCATCGCAATATCATATTTGAAGTAGAAGGATATATAGATCAAAAGAAGGTAAAATCCCTGGTCAACGAAAAGGGAGAAACGCTTTTTGACCTCTCCTATGCTGGATCATGGAAAGCCCATACACAAGGTTTCATTACATTTGCTGATGGCAAAATTTATCTGAACGGGAAGAAGGAAATCTACAACGCAATTGAGAATCTGGATTTTGATTTCGAGTACGATTGTCTCGTCCATCCCGACGGCGTAGTGATTTATGATTGGGGAGAGAAAGCCTGGATTTTTTACGGCGAAAAGGGGACAGCCAAAAGTTAAAAGTCTAAAAGCGGGTGGCAAGACCAAGGTTCACAAAGTTATAAGGTTGGTGTAGTGAAAATTGCAATTTGTCATTTCGACCCCTCGATGTGTTATCGAGGTTGGAGAAATCTTAAATCAGTGGAATGAATTCATAATCCTTGATTCTTGATACGCGATACATAATAATTAGTACCAATCACAAATATGAGCTGTCAGAATCTGACAAAAATTATTACAAATATTAGGAAAATTTACCCGACTCTTGATGTGGCGATTAAATCTTCGAAACCAAATATTGCTTTCGCAAATCAGGGCAAAATTTTGGTGGAAATAAATAATTTTGACCAAATTTGTCCTCGATTTGACGAAATATTTCTCGATGAAATTTCGTCGGATCTTTTCTGGCTAGATTTTCTGGAGATGACAGACGACGATCCTGTTTTGGCGAGACAGGGAAATCATCTCGAAGTGATGGCGGAAAAACTAAGTTTTCTGAAAAAGCCCGGTCAAAGTCTAACAAACAGAGTAGCCAATAAATTCGTTGCCAGTACCGAGAATGAATATGCTGCCTTTAACTCTCTCAATCTGAAAATTCGCGAAGTGGCAGCGATTTTTCACGAAAAAGCGATTCGCAAAACTGGCTATTATAGCAAGCACAAATTGGAGACGACGATTCGGAATTTCCTCTGTGGTCTGTTTTTCAAAATTTTCTACAATGGCGAAAATATCAGACTTGCTGGGAGCGAAGTTCGTGATTTTGGCGAGCAATGGTCGTTTGGTGAAGTCACAGTCGAGAAATCTTCTGGCAGTTTGGGCTCGTGGCAGACCGGCGGAAACATAATCGCAGAAAATCACATAGGTTCACTCGGTGAGGCGATGTGGGGAGGAACGATTTGGTGCCAAAATCTTGGTTTCAGCGATGAGATAGAAATTGGCCGAAATGCCGGTGGTGGAACAGTCCTAATTGGGGGCAAGAATGTTGTTGTCGATATACACGATAGTGCAACCAGAGTCTTGGTGATGGCGGAGAATTGGTCAAGTTTTTCAGATCAAAATTTTCGCTCGTTCTATTATTATGATCCTAATTCCGACTCTTTCCGACGACGGGAAGGTAAGGGAGCCCTCTCTGCTGATGTTCGAGAGCCGACGACACATACGACAGCTCTGCCCTGGAAACAGACGCAGCGATACGGTCTGGAGATTTTAACAACCGACAAATTACCGGCAGATGAATGGCGAGTCAATGGCGGATTTCTGATTTTGAAAAATATTGGTCAAGTCACAAATATTGGCCGAGGTATGGAAAGTGGCGTTATTATCATCGATGATCCAGCGATCTCACTCGAAGAGGCGAAGAAGCGAGTTAGTGGGGAAAAGAGGGGTGGACTGGTCTTTTATTTGGACAAGCGTTTCGAGAAATCGTTCTATGGTATGGGCAAACCGCGGGTCGTTTATTGCAAATTAATTCGTCTAGCCTAAGGAATATTTGCTATAATATATGAAGATGAATTGCAGCGAGATTAATCAAAATTTAGCCAAAGTGGTAACGGCAGAAAAGGTTTTCTGGCGAGCAACCAGTTTGGGAAATGCCGCATTGGCACTCTCGGCCAAGGCGGAAATATTGCTACTTTTCGAGCGGGAGTTCGCTGTTTTTTTGGATTTGTTTGAAGTCAGATTACGAGATCAAATTGCCAAAAGTCGAGGCTATTATTTCGTTTCGGCTTTTTCCGGGGATCGAGCTTGGGCTTATAAGCCGGTTGAAAGTGGACCAGTAAATGAACTACTTATTTTGATTGATCGTAAGGGGAAGGAAATCCATCAGGAAATACTGCCGTCAATTCCCAAGACAACCAAATTTTATAACGGCTGTGCGTGGGCCCAAACGGTTAGTCTCGACCCAATCAGAAGAGAGCATTGGCAGCTATTTGACAAAGATGGCGAAATCCTCGCCACTTTCCCCAAAATTGACCCAAGGGGGTTTGAAGAGAGTGGGTTGGTCTTGATTCCCGCTGATACTGCTACAAATTTAAAATATTGGTTTAGATTCCTCGGGCACGACGGCAAGCAGAAGCTCACTTCGCTCGATTGTGAGTATGCAACCCCGTTTTGCGATGGAGCAGCTTGGCTCGAATACGGGGATAAACTTGAGTTGGTCCGAGCAGACCATAATTTTGCAGTAGTAAAGACGATAATGAAAGGCAAAGAAATATCGGGGCAATATTTGCGTCCGACCGTCTTCTCTGGTGGAATTTCAAGCATGCCTGACGCTTCAGGGGAGGGGAGAATTTATTATGACAGAGATGGCAATGAAGTTTTCAAGTCCTCGTCTAAAATTCGTGAATTTCACGAAGGCAGGGCCATAGTTGGAGATGACTCGTATTACTTCGTCGACAAAACAGGCAAGAGAGTCACAAAACATTTTGATCGGGCAGAGAGTTTTCATGAAGGATTTGCCACCGTGATGCAAATCGAGAGTGCCTTCATCGGCTCATTTGGGGTAAGATTTTATATCGATCATAATGGCAAAGAATACGGATGCAATTTGGGACATCTCATGGAGGCAGGCGATTTTTCTGAAGGCCTTGCCCCTGTTAGCGTAGTGACTTGGCAAGACGACATATCTATAGAGAAAAAATATTTTATCAACAAGAAATTTAAGCAAGCTTTTCCACAGGATTTCGATGAGATTGTCGAAGGGTTCGTAGATGGTGTTGCTCTGGTCGAAAAATACGGTGAAACTTTTTACATTAATCACGAGGGTGAGCAGGTTTTTGGGTAAGAAAATATGTTAAAATAAAACAATGGATTGTCAGACTTACAATCAAAATTTGAGTAAATCTTTGCCACTTCTCCGGGCGTACGACCGGGCTGTTTTGGCAGTCAATAATCAGGAGGCAGTTCGATCAGGTCAGAAGCTGCAAAATTTAGTCTCAGAAATGTTGGGCTCTGAGCGATTTGCCGACCTTAAATTTAGGGAGATTGGCAAGGTTATTCCATTTGATAACACAAAGTTTGATTACTTGACCGGCGAGCAAATCAAACATTTCCCCGGGGTTGTAAGCCCTGATGGCAAATATTTGATCTATGTAGAAAGTCGTCATATTCTCATGACTATTAATATTGCGACCGGACAATGGGTTTCCTCGATCAATCCTTACAATCTGCGCTGGTTTCTGAACTACCATAATTGGGATGAATATCTCTTCGACATCACTCATCCATGGCGTTATAAATTTGTTGATAATCACACTTTGCTAGTCAAAGTGGTCAAACAAACCGATCAGGAATTTTGCCGCTGGGTGGCAGTCGATATTTCAGCTGGCGGAGAATTGAGCCCCATGCCGAGCACACCAGTCTTCGACAACAACGAGCGGCCGCACGATCTGGAAGAGCCATTTGTGGCAGACTTTGGCGAAAAAGGCTGGATTGCTGCGAGTCAGCACCACTTCTGTTCGCCAAACGAAGGTGGGTCGAAAAGACCATTTCAAAAATGGGACAAATCAAAGAATCGATGGGGCAGCACAAAATTGCCAGGAAATATCAACACAATTATTTCCAACAGAGACGCAAGCACGTTCTTCGCTATTGGTAATATGAACAGTGAATTGTTTGCAGTTAAGGTGGAAACCGGTGAAATGGAAAAGATCTGTGCGTATCCAGTTTCATTTTGCTTTGACAAAATGAGAGACATTCTCTATTTCTCTGCCTACGAAGACAAGAAAACCGTTTTTTATTCATATCGCGACGGAAAAATTGAGAAAATAACAGAACATCCGGCTACTGGCCAGTCCTGGGGTGGTAATTTCTTGAAGCTCTCGCCAGATGGAAAATATCTCCTCTCTGATTTGAATGAATATCCCGAGTCGGGTTTCTTCCTGATCCGACTTCTTGGCGACGGAAAAGCGGGACGAAAAATCAAGATCAGAGCGCCGTATTTCAAGGTTGGCTCCGTCAGCTTCGACGAAAACGATAATATAAAAATCCTCTCGGTTCGGGGAGATTTGTATGAGATAATTAACAAAGAAATCAGTAATAATGCAGTAAAAACATAACGGTTTGTCATTTCGACCCCGTGAGAATTGTCGAACGGTTGGAGAAATCTTATGAATTAATTTCGATCAAAGCACCACAAGATCTCTCCACCCTCGACAGTACGTCGAGGAGTCGAGATGACAAATCAAAAATTATTCATCAGTCTTATCAAATAATGTTTGAGCAGTTTAATCCATGGAACTTGATTGCCAAAATTTAACCAAGTTGATCACTGACATCAAAGAAATTTTCTTGCCGGATTTTTTGGCGATCAGAGATGTGAAAGGGTGTATCTCCAAACAAGCGGAAATCGAAAAAATTATGGAGAACTGTCCTCTTTCTATTTTTCACCGCAGGACATTGGCCAGGAAATACGATTTTAAGTTTGTCGGAATTTTGCCTGACAAGAAGAGCTATTTTGGTCGGTCAAAGAAGGGTCAGAGCGACGCAGAAAAGATGGTGATATATCTTATTGATGAAGAAAAGCAAAAAACGATTCCCTTAATTGGCGCTGACTACTGTCATCATGCCCAAAACGGTGCGTTCTGGACTGCCCGGAAGGCCGAAAGTGGATTTAGAGTAGATTGGCGGTTCTACCCTACCGGCAGTGATCACAGCACGAGAACATACAAGGGAGTTTGCATTGGCTTTGGCTCGGGCCGCGTCCTTTGGTATGTCAATCGAGATATTGGGAAAAATGTCTTTTTCTATCATGATGAAAATGACGCTGAGAGGATCATAGGATTGGATAGTGATTATGCACAAGCGACAGTCTTTGACAATAATCGGGCAATCGTTCAGACAACCGATGGAGATGTCAAATTGATCGATGAAAATGGCAATCTAGTCAAATTGCTTGGCAATGATACGCAGGCAATACTGAAACCTTTTTCAGAAGGGAGAGCTTGGCTGGAGCTCTATCACAAGATTATTCTGATCGATGAAGCTGGAATTGAGATTAGGAGATTACATTCCGAAATATTCAAATTGCCAGTTCACAAATTTAGCGATGGTATTTGTCCGGTCCAAGGGCTTGGTGACAATTGTTTATATATAGATCGCGATGGTTGGCCGGCTTTCGAAAAGACATTTTCTGCCCCGGAGCCATATTTTGGCGGGTCAATGCTACAATGGGAAAATAGAATGCGTTATTTCGTAGGGCTTGACGGTGAAGAGCTTTTCCCGGGGCGGCGCTACACTGATGCCAGGCATTTTTCGGAGGGTTTGGCGGCAGTCAAAGAGGAGGTTGATTTTCCATATTACTTCATAGGCCAAGACGGCAAGCAAGCCTTCGATAAATATTTCAAAGAAATTGTCTCCGATTTTCATGACGGACTAGCTTGTGTCCGGAATATCGACGGCAAATATTGCTATATCGACAAGCACGGCAATGAGAACTTTTACGGCAATTGGGAATTTGACCAGGAACTTGTTTCCAGATTTAAATAAGGCTGAAGAACAAAGTGATTAGCAGTAAGCAGAAAGAATTAAGGATTAAGCAATAATGATGAGCTCACGCTGTGAACAATTGAGCGAAAAGATTCGAGATTTTGCAGATAGAAGGGGCAATCATATTTTGCGTGCCTGCGAAGAGGAAAAGCCTGGCCTAATCTGGCAAGATTTTGCCGCCATTGTGCAGGAAGTCAGAGAGCTTAAATATTTTGCCACGGATAAATTTGAAACTGTTTTTCGCTCTGACTTGGCCGCAAAATGCAATTTCGACTTCATCAATCCTTTCAGCGAAGGTCTGGCTTGGGCTTATCAGCAGCCAGGTCATTATGTGTATTTGATTGATCGTTCTGGCAGTATTATTGCGAGGACGACTGATCTGGGTGGAGAATTTACCCCGTTCAGAAACGGTCACTCGATCTACACAGTCAAATTACAAAATAATGGCGGCTACCGGTATTTCGTGTATAATACAGACGGCGAGTCGAGCACCACAGGTCATGTTCGCAATATTTACACTGCCGGTTTTGCTGAAACTGGCCTGATGGTTGCAGAGAAAGACAATGGCGCTATTTACATCAATGAGCTGGGCAAAAATGCCTTCCCTGAATATCTAGCGCTCTCGCTATTTCACGATGGTGTCGCTTGGGCTGAGTCGCTCGATTACAAGGAGACCTATCTGATCGATACAAGCGGCCACAAGATCAAGACTTGGGATTGGATCGATAAGAGATCAATTTATGAGCAATTTTCCGGTGGGTATTCTTGGATCAGACGGGGCAAAATCAAATCCGAATTATATGACAAAAACGGTGAATGCAAATTCGAGGCCCCAGGCTCAATGTTCAAAAATGTTAATGATTTTCATTCCGATCGGGCGATTGTCGATCAATATTCCATCGATATGAATTATGGCAGTTTTTTCTGGTTTATCGATCCTTCAGGCGAAAAAGTCTCCGGCGCTTTCGAAGAGGCAGGGGATTACAATGGAAGAGCGGCTTGGGTCAGAGCAGTAAAGAAGAGGGATCAAAAAGCCCAGTCCTCTTGCTACCTAATCGATCTTGATGGCAAGAAAATCAGCCAAGATTTCGAAGTCATCACCAATTTTGTCTTTGGCAGTTTCTTTGCCAAGACTGCACAGGGTGAATGGTGGCTGATTGATGACAGGGGCAACAGAATTGGTCAAGACAGTTACAAAATGATTCTCTCCCTCAAAGATGCTTTTCGCGGCTTCGCAAGCGTCGTTGACAGTAAAGGTAAAAATATCTTGATCAATCATTTTGGTAGGGAAATCTTTAGCAAAGGCTAAGAGTTTATTAAGCTTGTCAGGTTCCTCAGGATGACAAATAGGGTGAGTGAGCAGTTATTTAACTTTTTCTTTGATTATCTGCTAAGATATAGATAAGCATTTTTTGGAGGGAGAAATATACCCAAGAAAAGGCGGTAAAAATTATATTTAATTCCGGTTATTTGTAGTAACCATTTTTGGCGGTAAATGGAAAATTTTTGCGAAAAATTATCAAAAGATATCTCAGGCATCAGGACGAATATGAAAATTTTCGATATATTTGTCAAACCTGAGAGCATCGCATCTGCCCTGAGAATAAAGGTAGGTGTCGAGAGGGAAATCGCCAAAATGCGGGAGGAATGTTACGAACACAATCCTTATATTTTCTGGAATAAATATCGAAATGGCGAAACCGTCTTTCGGTGCGACGACCAAAGTAGCTGTAGTTATGATGAATATAAACATTGTTGGTACCCTCACCCGGAGGGGATAATGTTCGAAGATGATAAAGTTTGGCAAATATTGCTCAATGGCAAAGTGATTGCCGATTTCTCGGCGATGAAGCCGAGCGACATACCAGACAAGTACGGAATGGTAGAAGAGAAAGTATTCGATGTCCGCCCTCATCCTCGGGGATATATTGTCCATGTTGGTGATAAACTTTTCATAAACGACCAAGAAGTTTATCATGAGCCAAATCATCAGGTTCATTTCATCTGGAAAGCGCATCCGAAGGGGTTTGTGATCCAGCGAAGTCGTGAGTTTTGGCTTAACGATGAGGAGAAAATTCTGGAAATTCCCAATCAAAACCCATTTTTCCCTGAGCCAACCAACTCGACATGGATTTCTGGTTGGGAGGTAGGAAGAGATGGCGAAATTTATTTTGAGTTTTTCCATATGCAGAAAGAAGAACCCAAAGAGTGGCGAAATTTCAGAATTATGAAGACATTCTACTCGAAGGGAATATCGGAGATCGTTTTTGAGGGGGAGGGAATGTGTGAGGTTGCGCTTCACCCCGATGGCGGTTTGATAGCATTTGATGAGGCTAATGGGCGAGTAGTGCTAAATCAGGAAAAAGTGCTTTTCAAAAAGGAAGGTTTGAAGGAAATGAGCGATGTTATGCCTTGCCCTGGCGGAGTGATAGTACTCTCTGATGATTCCAAATGGACCTTCTATAATGGTGAGGATTTGCCGGAGAATCAGCCAAAGGAGAAGAGGTTTTGGCACAAATTGCAGAAGCCAAAGGCAAAGATGAAGATTTCAGGGTTCCGTTCGTAAGTTGAAAGTTCATCAAGTTTATTAAGGATTAAGGATTTATCTTTAATAGTCGTCATCCCAGTCTTCAATATTACTCGGACCCTGAGCATTGTCGAAAGGGCGGAGGCTGGGAAACAAACATTGAAGTATGAAGAAAAGTTGCCAAAATTTAACAGAGAATTTGCTCGAAATTCAGAGGAAGATGAGCGATTTTGGTGAAATCAAGAAACAAAATTTGCCTCAGCTTCTGAAACTGCATGCTGAAATTTGTTCGCTGATTGAATATGGGCTATCGTTTAAGTTTGATTGGTCGCAATATCACAGTCTCGAAAAAAGTGTGAAGTTTTATTCAAATATCCAGCAGCCAAGCGTCGGTTTCACCCAATATCCGGGGGCGATTGTGCCCAAGAGCGGTAAATTTGTCAATATTATGAGTGATAAAATCATCGATATTAGTAGCATAAAGGAAAATGGATTAGAGCTGACGGCGCCAAGGGAAGAGTATCGGATTGATTTTAGAAATTTAGATCTTGGTTTTGATGCAGGGATTCGTCCCGAATTAGTTTTCTCGCCCGATGGCAAGGAAATGGTCTTTTACTATGGAAATGGAGCACGAGGAGCTTACTACATACATAACATGGAGACTAATCAGACGGAAAAATGGATTGAAGGTGGCGGCAGTTTCTTTACTATTTTAGCCAGGCTCTATTTCGAGAGTCGCAAGAAAAGTTTTTTCTTGTGTGAAAATCGCCTCTATTGTTTTTCTCCGAGGGCAATCTTGAGATACTCTGCTTCGCAAATCATCAGACTTCCTTTTGTCTTCATCTCCCCTCGGAAAATTGAGCTTTCGCGTTTTGGGTGAGGGACCGCTCTCCCTGATTGATATCGAAAGCGGGAAAGTCAAATCACTCTCGGCGGATGCGACCAGTATCTCTGTCGATAGAGAGAGTAATCGTTTGATTTACCAGGACGGTAATCTCATGGAATATTCATTTGAGACAGGTCAGAAGAAGCTGCTTGATACTGTCTATTATTCCGACGCGACGACACTTGTCGATGACGGTCGTTTCTGCCTGACCGAAGAGGTGGATGGGGTAGTCTCCTGCACCGACATCAGTCACAAGGACCAAGCTTTGGCAAAGAGAATGCACAATACTATTCCGGCAGCTTCTGGTAGGATCCAGCAGATTGTTCTGAAGGACAATGGCGACATTGTCACCCTGAGTCGGAAGGGAGAGGTACGGATATTAACGAAGAAAAAGGCTGGTGACTAGTATTTAGCAACTGGTTATTGGTATTGATTAGTTTAAATAGTCTTGGAGGGTGTTTGAAAAGTCGGGGAAGGCCAAAAATTTCTTGTGCGGAGACGACGGAGCAGATTAGGAGATTTGCCTCGATTTTGGCGAACGCAGACCTGGATTCAAAATTTGAAACGAAAAGAAAAGTCGAGGACCTGCGAAAACTAAAAGAAGAGGTCGAAGCCATCTTTTTCGAGAGTCGTGACCTGATATTGGATAAGCAGATCGAAAAGAGAGATAGGGTGGCGGCGAAATTTGGCTTTGATTATGTCTGGGCTCCCAATAGAGAGGGTGTTTCGACAGCCCGAAAGGAAACATTTTATGTCCAGGGTGGAGATTATATAAATCTGGAAGAACATTTCTTGGTCGAGCTGAATACTGGCAAAGTAATTTGCGGACCGTTTGAGAAGATGGGAGAAATTGTTGACGATGTACTACCAGTGTCCAATGGTGGAGATTTTTATCTGATTAATACGAAAGGTGTGCGGATTTCTGAGCGTTTTTACAATCTTGACTACGATTGCGACAATCTCTACTCTGACAAACTAAAGTTTCCAATCTGTATTTATAGCCGTGACAAAGATTTATATACCTCTTTCTTCCTGACCAAAACTGGTCAGAAAATATTGGAAGGATTCAAACTGCATTCTGATTTTTCAGATGGTGTCGCTTGGGTCAAAAACAAGGAAAATATTTCCCTCATCGATCAGACTGGGAAAATTCTCTTCACTCTCGGCGAAGAAGCCAAATTTTTCAACGAAGTCAGGCAATTTTCGGACGGTTTTGCCCTGGCAACAGAGTTGGAGGGAAATAACTTCAGATTGTATCGAATCGACAAAGGGGGCAATATTACCAAGCTGGATTTAGTAACCTGCGACAAACTGGGAACAAACGAGTCGGGCATATATTCCCTCAGGGATGCAACTGACTATATATCCGTGATTTGTAAAACTTCGGGATGGAGCCGAAAGGTGCCAAAAGATCATTTTGTACTTGGTATTTCGGATGGAATTGTCCACATAGAGAGGCCAGCTGTCGGGGGTGAGATACCTAATTCTGATTCGGTTGGTTATGTCAACTGCTTCCAAAACACAGAAGGTAAACCTCTCTGTGGGGGCAAAGGATTTTATGCTGTTGGAGACTTTCATGAAGGATTTGTCGCTGTAACCGAAAGCAACGAAATAAACGATCCCGGAAGCTTCTTCATCGACAGAGAAGGCAAGCCACTTTGCGATGACAAAGGTGAAATTATCTATTTCGACCATCTCAGCCATTTCTCGGAGGGGAGAGCTCCTATTTCTTTGGCCAGTGACGGGAGAAATGTGCTTATCGATACCAAAGGCAATGTCCGTGGCTACTTTTCCAATGATATTACCGATTTCGAAGATGGTGTCGCCAGAAGTGTTGATTCTGACATAGCACCTAGCTATATCGACCGTTATGGCGAAGATGTTTTTGGCTACGGCGGTGAAGTCATCGGCGAAGTGGATGATCAGGAAGAAGATGAAATAGACTGAAAAAGTCCATAAAGCCTGCCTGCTCCTCGAGCCTGAGCGGTCTCGGAGTCGATGATCGGTAGGCAGGTCGAAAGTTTATAAAGTCTGTGGAAGTAATTGAGTACACAAGAACAAATGAAACGCGTGAAACAAAAAATTGGTTGCGTTGAAATCTCAAATTTCTTGGTCAGGGCAAGAGACCAGGTTTTGGCTGAGCGAAACCTTGATTTATCCAGGACAAGTGAGAAAGTTTTGGCTATTCGTCAGCTCAAGTCGGAAACGGAAAAAGTTCTAGCCTTGTCACGGGATTTTCGTTTCGATAGATATATCGATGAGAGAGAGGCAATGGCTGGTAAATTTGGTTTCGAATATATTTGGCCACCCAACAAGTCCGGGATTGCAACGGCTAGGGAAATTGTTAATCTTGATCAGGATGGTGGACGGGATAAACGCTTCGAGCGGGAGGAATTTTATCTTGTCAATATTATAGACCAGAGCTTGGTCGCCGGACCCTTCAGGGAAGCGCAGCGCTCCTTCGATCAAGTATTGGTTGTGGTATCCGAATCCAACTACCAATTGGTCGATACTACCGGCAAACCGATTGGCCAGGAATTCTCGGCCAAAGATTATGATTGTCTCTCCAGCCTTCACGCGGACAAGTGTGAATTTCCGATCTACGTGCACAAGATGACACAGACAGCACAATCAAAAATGAAGAAGATGGAGGGCCATTTCTTCCTGACTGAGACGGGTCAAAGGATCTTGGAGCACTCTGAATTGCTGGTCGGCTTTCATGAGGGGCTAGCTTGGGTCAAGAAAGATGGAAATACTTGGTGTGTCGATATGGAAGGCAACTTCAAATTTATGATTGATGAATCTATTGATAAATTTCATAATATTACTGAATTTCGTGACGGTTTTGCTCTGGCAAACATTTCAGAGGGCGAAAGATTCAGGGTTTGCCAGATTGATCGCGAAGGTAGAGTGAGGAAGCTGCTCCCATCCTTCGGTGTTGGATTGCGGGAAATCCAGAATTCACAATATTATCTGATTACCAATGGCTGGACCGAAACTCTCCTCAAAACCAACGGATGGTCACACAAGATGCCGAATAACTGGTTCGTGATAGCCGAGTCCGAGGGTATATTCCAAGTCGATCGGTCGGTCGATGGTAGGCAGCAAAACAGCCGAGGCAAGATATTCCTAAATTCGGAGTTTGGGCCAATTAGTAACAAGATTTTCGCCGAAAGCTCTGAATTTTCCGAGGGATTTGCCATAGTTTCTGAATTTGCTGATGACAAAGACGCGGATATTGACTCAAATGAATCACAATACTACTTCATAGACAAGAAGGGTGAGCCGCTTCGATTTCCAAACGGTGAAATTATCTACTCCAGCGGTCCGGCATTCTTCAGTGAAGGTAGGGCGATCGTCTCTGATGACAAATCTGGCTCCCAAATTATTATTGATACGGCAGGTAATATTGTCGATTTTTATTATGGTGATACCGCCATCGGATATAATGGCGGTGTAATGATGGGATTTGAGAGTGACTATTCACCTCACTATCTTGACCGGTATGGCAGATCAGTCTTCGGATATATCAATACTGCTGAGCCGGACGAAGAAGATTAAAAGTCCAAAAGAGTCCAAAGAAGTCTGAAAGAGCTAGAAGCAAGGATTAACCAGTTAGACTAACCGAATACCGAATCAATCGAATCAATCGAATAAATCGAACCAAAGGTATTATTCGGTCGATTCGGTCGATTCGATACTAAGTCAATAAATCAAGAACTTATGTCATCAGAATGTCAGAAAATTACAGAGGAAATCAAACTGATCCGTATGTACAAGCGGAAGATTTTTGACAATGATTTCGAAAAAGGCCAATATGGCAATTGCTTCGATTCCAAACAAGTGATTGACTCAATAATCGACCGGATTTGCGAAAACATAGAGTTAAGTTTTGGCCGATTCAGAGAACTTTTCGTTTTCTCAGCCGGTCGAGGCGATCTTCGTACTCTGACTTTTGACAAGAACAAGCTTCTGTTCAGTGTGATCAATGAAGGCAAGAGGATATCGGTCCGATCGATCGATTTGGAAAAATCAAATACGCGGGACTTCTCGGAAACGGGAAACGAGTTTCTGGCTCAACCTCTGCCATTGATTGCCTCCCAGAGTTTTGACGAAAAAATATTCCTAATGCGAAAAGGCGAAGGCGACCAAGTATGCTTCGTGGAGGCGGACTTGGACACAGAGCAAGTCAAAGCAACTACATTTAATGGCGATGCTGATGCATTTGCTGCTACTCAAAATTTTGTTTTCTTCTACGATCAGTCGAAACCAGAGTACTTGGTGATCGACGAGAGAGGTACCAAAGGCAAGATTTTCGAGAAAGATTTTCTAAATACATTTGAACGGAAAGCAAAAATAATTGGCTGCTTACCGGAGGAAGATGTTATAATATATGAAGGCACGGGGTCGTATGTTTTTGTTGAGCCTGCCAGACGGCGAATTGCAGGAGTAGTAGAGAAGAAGCGAATTCCCAAGACTGTGAAGTCGGTTGGTTTTGGCCCGAATTTCCAGGTCGGTTTCTACCACGATGGCAAACTTTATATTGACGATGCGCGGATGCCTCGCTCGTCTCTGGCGCAAAAGGTAATTCCAATAGAGAAGAAGTCCGGCATTTTCAGAGGTAGTGCTTTTCCCAAACAGATGCAAGTTTGGTTTCTGGACAATAATCTGGTAGCCTTGAGCGGCACGAAAGACAATACGCTTTGTTTTTATCTCTGTGACCTCGAGAAGGGCTTGGTTTATGAGAAGAAATCAAATTTTGGTGACAAAACAGAGGTAGTGATTAAGGTTGTGACCAGGGACAAGACGACCGGCAATGTTGTCCTCTTCCAACAATCTTCTGATGAGAGCCTCTCTCTGCTGGTTCTGGGCGACCCGATCAAAAACAAACAAAACAAGAAATCGTTAAAATGACAATGAAATGTATTGAATTTAGCCAAAAGATTCTCGAAATCCGTCAAAGCACGGCAGATTTTGATAAATTAATTCAAAATCCAAAATCGTATCCTCTTGCTTTTGCGTTACAAAACTCAATCAGGGTGGAGGTCTCCAGACTATTGGAGAATTGTCGTCGCGATTATTCTCGATACACTGAAATTATGCGTCTCGGAGCGAGTAAATACCCGATACATGACATTGGTTTTGCAAATGGAGAGCTCTACTCTGAGTGTGAAATTTCAGATGAGAAGTATGTTTGTCGCTACGACAAAAAGCAGGAGCAATTTACAATAGATATGAAAAACGACGAACTTCGCAAAAATATTGAGTTTTCCAAAATCGATGGCAACCAATTATATTCCGTAATCAAAGCGATTGATGGTTCCAAACAACTCTACTGCACTGATGCAGGCAATCTCGGCACTGTTTGGCATACAGAGATCGATCCCGATGCTAGCAATATCGGACTAACCAAAAATTTCGTTTGCACTGAAAATAACAGTGCGATCCGGATTTATTCCAGAGACGGTCAGTTGCTTGAAGAAGCTGATTGCCAGGGCAAGACGATTCCGGCAATTTACCACTTCGATTCTGATTGCATCACCTATCGGAAAGCGCGAGATGTCACGGTGCTTTACGACATCTTGAGTGGGGAGTCGAAGGTTTTTAGCCATCCAGGACAGAAATACGAAATTTACAAAGACAAAAACGGTGTGCCACATCTGGTCTTTTATTCATATGGTTGGCTTAGGCAAAAAACGATAGAGGAGGTGCCAGTCACTCTCTATCAGCAAATTAGCGATGACCCCCTTGGAACTAGCCTCCCTGGGATGCTACGGCCGAAGAAACTCAGTGATGGAAACTTCCTGTTCTATTCTGGTACGCCATATAGTGATTTGACTCTACTTATTTATGATACGCACAAAAGTAAATTGGTGGCCAAATGCAACATTCCAAGCCAGCTTCGAAGCGATATTATTGAGGACAAAGAGACAGGGACGCTTATCTTTTGCCTCTCCAGCATTGACAAGACCGGAGAGACGACATATGGCGTTGTTTTCTTCGGCGATCCGAAGCGATCAGAGAAATTAGTTTCGGATTTCGGAAAAGCCTAAAATAGTGAAAAGTTAAAAGCAAAAATTAAATAGTGAGCAAGCTATAAAATTATAGAATAAGGATTGGATTCCCGCCTCCGCGGGAAAGACAGCAATTAGTTTAACTCTATGAAATATGATTGCCAAAAATTAACTGAGGCCTTGGGACAAGCTGTGCCATTGATATCGCAATTCGATCAAGACGGTTCCTTGATTTCAAATATTTCCGCCAAGAAAAAGGTGGTGGCTGATATTGAGTTGATCATTAGTCCGATAATGGACAGTCTCAATCCCTATGCTCGATACGCGAAGACAGCTGAAATTTTGGCTCCAAATATGGGAGAGATTGTTTCAATCACGCTACCTGATTTTGAAGATGGTAACAATTTCTTTGTCTTTTGCGATAGAAGCCATGTCTGCCTCGGTGATGTTGGCGGAGAGATAATCAGTGATTTTTCGGTTGAGTTTCCGCTCAATCAAATCGCCATAGATTCTACTTCCAGACAAATGCTTTTCGCAACCTGCGAGGGGACAATTAATCTTTCTGATCGAGTCAACAATGGTTTCAGAGATACTTTGAGGTTCAAAAATCCTTATGGCAAGGTGGCGCTGGCAATGCCAGAAGACCCGAAGCGCCAAACTTTCCTGGCTGGGACAGACAAGGGGGAGCTTGGATATTTCTATTCAAATGGTGCACCATGTCGGCTGGTTGGTAACATCGGGATACCAATCCACTGGATCAGCTTCTTACCAGATGATAAGTTTGTTGTTGCAAGTCAGAACAGAATCAAGATCCATGATATTGGGGAAATGGGGATGTTTGTTAATAGGCCGATCGTAACAGAAGTTTCGTATAAATACGAAGACAAGATCACTGCTCTGACAACAAATACACAAAATATGGTGGTGGCGGGGGAGAAAGGAATTCGTCTCTATGATACAATGGACTTACACAGAGAGCCCGAAATAATTCTGCTCAAGAATCCGGTGATAGCTCTCTGTATCGACGAAAAATCAAAGTTCATCTGTACTGGCGACCGAAATGGTGAGATCAATATTTACGATCTGGAAAGTCGCAAGGCGAAGAAAACATTCCGGAATGACGGCGTGGCAATTACCAATATTGCCTGGGACGAGAGATCAGAATCGATTATCGCTGGCGACTCTGGGGGGAGAATTAAGATTTATCGCAAAAATGACAGTGAATAGACAAAAAGAAAATTGTAATTCCATATCCAGGAAAATCGGGGAGATTTTGACTATTTCGAGGGATTTCGATCAGTCGGTTCGGGTCGAGCAGCCCAAGTCTGCATATATTCCCAAATCAAAAATTGAAAAGATTATTGAGAGCATTGAGCTGGAAAAATTTCACAAGATTATGATTGCCGATACTGAAGTTTATGATAGAGGTGGGAAGAAACTGGAATTTGCTCAATATCATTTCCCGATGGCAGTCTCGCCAGATGGAGAAAAATTGGCAGTCTTGTCTCAAATTACTAATGTTTCTTCCATTATCACTATTACGTCCGTTTCGGATCGGAGCACATTGTCACAAATTTTTCTCCCGATTGAATATTCAGTCCGAGGAGATTTTGGCTTCGATGAGACCGGTGACTCCTTGCAGGTTTTCGCAACCTCCTCTGACACATTTCTATCTCGTATATTTACATTTGAAACGGCGACTTTGGGGCATATTGTTGAAAACTTTAATTTTCACAAGAAACTGGCTAAAGCTAAGGGGGCTTACAATCTCTTGCCGAAAGAAAAAGCAATTATATTCGAATCGGATAAAAACGGCCTCAGTGTTATCTGGGATAATGTCTCCGGTCAGGCTGAGATGAATCGGAGGCTCGGCTTTGTTCGCAGCAAAATGTTGAAGATTGAGGTCCTACGCGACTATGTCTTCACTCTGCACACAAATCATCAGCTCAAGATTTGGAATCGAGCAAAAGACGGTTTTCTTGAAGACTTGCAATGCGACCATCCAAACGAACATTTTCAATTCTACGGGATAGAATTTTATAACGATCAAAAAAGTGCCATAATTCTGGCCGGAGATGAAAAAGAGCGTTGGATCTGCAGCTTGAATGCACTCTATGAAGTACGACCGGTCATGAAAATTCCGGAAGGGTTTTTGCCGACGCATTTCTGTTTTGACCCGGCGACGGACAAAGCATATTTGGCAGATGAGTTGGGAAATGGTGCTGTCTTTGATGCAGTGACTGGCCGATTGAGTAAGTTTTACAACGGGACACCAGAAACAAAAGTTATGAAAATATCATACGCCGCCGGAAAAATATTTTGCGGCTGCGCCGATGGCAGAGTCAGGGTTTTTAGCGCGGAAGAATAAAAAAGCATTATTCGGTCATTTCGGTCGATTCGATATTAGTTTAACAAATCAAGAATTTATGAAATATGATTGCCAAAAATTAACTGATTTGATCAAATCCTCGAGGGAAACGAAGGCTGATTTTGATAAATTACTTGAGAGAAACAAAGCGACAGAGCTCTTCAATTTGCAGAAAAAAATGCTGAAAGAAATTTCACCTGCCTTTGCTTTTTGCTATTGGCGTGATTTTGAGTGCAAATATCAAGAGCAACAGAGTATGACGCTCGATAATGATGAAATCGCTATATCCCTAAGTGATGATGGGAAACAATTAATTAGATGCAACAGTTATGGTAGTAGGATCGTTATCGAAAACATTGGACTAGACAAGAATCAGTCTCAATCTGAATCCGCTGAAATCAATTTGGGTTCCGGCCCGAATTTCAATCAGAATGTTTTAAAGGCGCCAGTACTTCCTTTCGTTGATCAAGCAGGCAAGAGATATCTGGTTGCAATCGTCGGCACAAATATGAGCAATTACCGCTCTCTGCATTTGTATCAGCAAAATTTTGGCAAAGAGTATGGCAGTGGTTACTCGATTGAGATTGTGCAGGATCTTCAAATCTTCAGGCTCAATCCCGACAGAGCAGATCTAATGGTCGCCGGCTCGACCAGTGGCGAAGTTGGTCAGTTTACCTTCTCAAATCATCCGGCCAATATCGATCCCTTTGCCCATGATGGCGAGGAGATCAAGTCAGGGACACGAAAACTGGAGTTTTTGCCCGGTGGCAGATATTTGGTCTCTCTTCATGAAAATTTCAAGATGTATCTCTGGGACTTCGAACAGAAGAAACTAGTAAGCCGACTGCCGATAATGAGTCGGGAATTTGCGGTCAATCCTGTCAAGCCGGCTGAAATTTTCTACTGTCCGGCCGCAGACATTCGAGTCTTTGACATTAAAACCCTAGAAGATCGTCGACTCTCTGACGATATTGCTCTGACGAGTGCACTTCGCTGTGACCCGAGCGGCAAATTTTTGCTGGCCGGTTCACTCTCAACCGGTGGAGCCGTAATCCTTGATACTGAGACAGGCGGGAAGGTTGGGGAGCTAAAGGGCGGGGCCTTCGGCGTGACTGAATCGATCCTCATTTCGAAGGCAGGTTTCGTCGTAACCGGAAGCGCACAGGGATATTCGGTATTTGGGAAAATAAAATGAAGGATTAAGGATTAAGGATCAAGTAAAACAATTATGAGGTCTCGTAGTTGAAAGTAATTTGAAATGATGTCTGTTGCGGTAATCTTTACACCGAGAGACTTAGCAAACAAAACCAGAACAAAAAGCTGCGGAAAATAAATAGTACTTCCAATGCTCAAATATGATGTCTATATCTTCTAATATCTGTCGTGAAAAATGGGACGATCGTCCCATTTTTCACGACAGATTGAAGTAGGGAGGAATGGTGGGGAAGCAAACAAGTGAGTCAGTAAATCAGCGAGACAGCTCGCTCGTTTTGGCTTTGGGTGGCGAATCAATAAATAGAATTTTTATGGGAAATATACAACGCACAAATTTTTTGTTAAAATATAGACATACGAAAGCCCGTTTATTTTTATCGTAGGAGGGATATTGGAGGAGGCGCCAAATTGCACTGAGATGATCAAGACACTTCGTAGAATTCGTATGAATCTGCGCTCTTTTGACGACTACATGAAGCCGGAGAAATTCCATGTTCAGTCCTGCCGCTATTTCTCGGGGGCGATCAATCTAGACCTAAAGAAACTCAGAGAATCTTTGCGTTTCGCGCTCTACAAACCACTCTATGAATTCGAACACAAGGTTGAGCGCTGGTCAAATCCGAGGGATAAAAGAATAGAGATCTCTGACGACGGCAAATCGCTCGTCTTCGAAGAGTCTTCTTCGATGCTCAAAATTATTGATTTGTCTGATGGTACAGCTACTGATCTGCCGCTAGTTTGCAACGGCGAAAAGTTTCTATTTGACGGCTTCTTGGTACCGCGAGACGGTGGCGCTATCGTCCGAGTGGCCGAGATTTTCCAAGGTGGCAAAGGACCCAATAAATATGTCTTGGACTGTGTTGGCGGAGATAATTTGAAATTGAATCAATTTGGAGACGAAGTGCCGAGGGTATTTGCGGCCTCTGACTATAACACTGAATTTGTCGGCGTCCGCTCGGTCAATGAAATGACTTCGAATCTCTGGCTCTATGGTAGGCGGGACAGGCGTGAATTCGATATCCCAGAGCAACTTCAATATGCTGGTTTTGACAAAATCAAACTCTCTAGAGAAGCCAAATATGTATATGTTGATACATTGGATATGAAATTGCTGATCTTTGACTTCAATACTCATGAGATGATTGCCGAACCGGGCAGCAAGGTGGTGGATTGGGCTCTCTTGCCGGAGGACGATACATTTGTCTTCATCACCAACAGAAATACTGAGTTTTTGGGCCGGATCCAAATTTACAAAATGGATCGAGGCGATGGAGATTATTGCCGTGGTTATGAATGCGCAGATGTTCAGTCAGATGAGCAGTATTTACACTTGGCGGCTAGTCCGGATGGCGAGCTTCTGGCCGCGATAACTGCGGATTTCAAAATCGAGATAATTGAGCACAAACGCTATGGTACCCCCAGACATATGATCGCTGATCTCACAAACCTTTTGAATCAGAATGTTGCGAATGTCACTTCGGCAAATGATGTAATCAAGATAGATCATTTCAGTTTTGGTATCGATGGCAAAGTTATTGTGGGACTCTCCAATGGCCAAATCATCGTTTACGGACAGTCAGCAAGAATTAATAGTGTGCAGGTGAGTAAGTAAGCAGGTTATAAAGTTCATCAAGAATTAAGCAGTAAGGATTAAGAATTAAGATACCTCATCAATCGAATCAAAGGCATTATTAGGTCGTTTCGGTCGATTCGATATTAGGTTAACAAATCAAGGGATTTATGCCGGATCATTGCCAAAAAATCAGCCAGAAAATTCAGGGATTAGAGAAAAAGGTTAAATTCTTTAACTCTATTTTTGGTGAGGTGAACAGCACGGACAAAGTGAGGAGACTTTTCGACAAGAAATCGGAGATAAATCAAGATGTTGCCGAAATAGAAGGCGAATTCATCTATTTGGGGCGCCAATTTATCAAGGTACTAGAGGACGACGAGACCTGGGGTGAGATCATGAAGGTTTGTGATGAAATAGAATCAGTGATGCTGAAGAAAATGACAAGTGACGATGTGGAGCTCCTCTACCGTGACAAAATCAGAGAAATTCTAAATGGCAAAGATTTTGTCCCCGGCAAATTAACGACGAGGGCTTACAAGGATTTTGCTTCTCGCTTGGAGAGTGGCCGAGTCTCCCGACTGATTTGGGAATCGTTACTTGGCCAATCTCCTTTTGTTGATATGGGTGAAAAGCTAATTTCTATTTTTCACACACTCTTCATAGAGAAATATATAGAAAAGGGCAAATCGCTTTTCGCTGATACCAAGGCGCCAGCGTATTTCGGGATCGGATTGAATGCCAAGGAAAACATTATTTTCAATGAGTCTGACTTCGCTTTTGGTTACAAATTAAACGGCGGTAGCATCGAAGCGATTGGAGCTGGGCCAGATACCGGATATGCAGCGATCAAAGGCCGAATCAAAATTTATGACCTGGAACTGCTCTCTGACAATCAATCAGAACGGGCAATCGGAACTATGGCCGAGAGCAAGGTAGTGTTTGAAATTGGTACGGCTCGGAGTAACATTGAAATTTCCGACTCCGGTGCAACCTTCTATATTCGATATACTGATGCCAATGTCAAAATTCTCGGGCTAAGGGGCAAGACGCCGACTCTCTATATCAAGAGTTTGCGACTAAACAAAGTCGGTGAGAGTCTATTGACTGCTCATAGTTCGAATATTCGCACAGATACGGGAGCCATGGCTCAGATCCTTCTCGGTGAATATGGTCCAAACACAATCATGGGAGGTGAGTGGCGAAATATTTATTTCTATGACGAAAGTGTCGGGAGATATTTCGAATTATCTTCTCCGAGAGCAAGCCAGGCCAGATTTGTCACTTCGGAGCGTGAATTCAGGAAACATCTGGAGAAGAAAATGCCGAGACTCGTTATGATTGCGAGCAATGATGGGCTCTTGGCCAATCCAACATATCAAATGGATCATGGTATCCGTGTTAGCAAAATAATGCCGAAGTCTCTGATTGGCGAGGGCATGACTGGCGGAATTCTGATTTTGGAAGTGCCCGGTCTGACACAGGAAGACGCTCGGGCGAGACTTTGTCCAGAGCGGGAAGGCGGTCTAATCTTCATCCGAGAGCGTGACCCTGATAATCCGAAGAAGACGAAGCTTTTGGAAGTGAAATATAATAGTGAGCAGGTAAAGAAGTGAGCAAGTTAATAAGTTAATAAGTAAATCAGTAAATCAGTGAGTCAGTTATAAAGTCAAAAGAAAGCAGTATGAATTGCAGAGAAATTTCAGAAAATATCAAGAATTTGTGCAAGTCTATATCCGATTTTGATCGGCTTGTTTCTGGAGGTCAGTACAAGGACGGCTTCGACGAAATAGCCAAAATAACGGAAAATATTGAGCATATTTACAGGCAAATTTTCTGGCTTGGATTGAAGGAGCAGGAGTCCGGTTCGATCCATCCTCAGGATACCGAGGCTGATGATCCGAGCCTGTATGCCGTTACACCGGATCGAAATTTTCTGATTTATGCCTTGAATCGGGAAAAACTAGCCATTCGCTTTGTTGGCGAGGGTGGAGGGGAGCCAGAGACAAGACTGATTGACATGCCCCAGAGTTCGCCGATAATTACCAATGCCTACCAATTGGTTCGTACATTCAAAAACGACATGGTGAGGGAGATGGTTTGTCTCGATGATGAGACCTTGATGATAATTCAAACCGATGATTATGGTAGCGACAAGAGAATTTCCGTCATTGGGATAAAGGACGGCGAAATACTCGGCACGCCGAGACTTCCGTTTGAGGAGAATCATTCTGTTCGTCCAATTCCGGGAAACAAAGCTTTGGTTATAGCGCTGAACATGGAGCGCGAGCTTGTTGCTGACTTACTTGAAAGTTTGGACCGAAGCGCTGATAGTTTTTCTGGTGGGCCAATCTCTGAAAAGGGAGTATCGGCCAAAAAACTCAACATGATGCCGGACGGGACAAGGCAATTTGAGGTTACGAGAGATGGAAAATATGTTGTCTCGACCTCATATACTCATAGCTTGTGTTTGTGGAATATTGAGGGACGCTGTTTCGAGAAAACTATTGCCAATGATGTAACAGCCTTTGCTACCAGTCAGGCGGAGCCAAACCTGATTTTCTATGCCCGTGGAGGTAGGATTAGTGAATTTAATATTGATAGTAGTGAGAAAGTGATGATCGCTTCCGGTCTCGAAACTGATCGACTCAGCGTTGATCCGACTGGTCAATTTCTCTTTGCCATTGATTATGACAGTAATTTCAGAATAATTCGGGTCGAAGACGGTAAAGCTGTTTTCAAAACTCCTCTCAATCTGCGGATTACCCCAAAAGAGGTTTTCTTGACGCCTGACCGCTCGGTTTGGTTCATTTCACCCGATGGTCGCTATGTGAGACTGAACAATGGAAAAGGGAAGTTAGCAGGTGAGTAAGTGAGTAAGTAAGTGAGCAAGTAAATAAGTAAATAAGTAAATCAGTGAGTCAGTTATAAAGTCAAAAGAAAGCAGTATGAATTGCAGAGAAGTCAGCGACAAGATAATGAGTTTTCGGGATTTGATTGATAATTTTGATCGTGATTTTGATTTGGTCAAGATTTCTGATTGCAAGGTTCACAAATCAAAATTTCAGGAAAGCTGGCTTGAGACAATGAGCAAAATCAATGATCCCTTTGAGAATTATCTTCGCGATGAAATTGCAAAAAGGGAGGGATTTCAGTTTGTCGAGCCGTTTCATGGAGACTTGAGCTGGGCTAGATATAACGATGCTGACGGATCTCATCTCTGGATTATCGATCGGACCGGCACAAAGTTTTCAGAAGATTTGGGCAAATTTCGTCATACACCATTTTATCAGGGTACGGCCTGGATTTGGGAACAGTCAGATCGCGAACCGATTGGAAATAGCAATTCTACTCTTCTTCGCCTAATCAACCAAAATGGTGTAACTGAAAAAATGATATATGTCTCCGGTGTTGACGAGGAAAATTTCGAAAATACCGGCTTAATCATTGTAAATGAGAAGATGCCTCGTAGTGGTAGTCGAAAATATTTTCTCGATGACACCGGAGGGATTAATTTCAAGTTGGGGAGAGTTGCATACGAACCATTGACGATGATGCGGGAGGGTCGGGCCTGGGTCTATTTTTCAGATGCATCTACCCATCTGATTCGTTTGATTGACCAATCAAACGAGGAGATAGTTACTCCCTCGAATTTCTCACTTGAATGCCAAGCTTTTTCCGATGGCGTGAGTTGGGTTGGAGACGGCAAGAGGAAGTACTGGCAGCTCTATGACGCTGCTGGGGAAGTTCTCTTCGAGAAGAGGGATGTGGTCGAGCCGTTTGAGTTTCACGAAGATCGCGCCTTCGTCAAGAAAGGAATTTATCTGGACGAAAAATATTTCCTGATCGACAAGACCGGGGCGGAGCTGGCCGGACCGTTTGATTATACCCCTGGGTTCTTCGATCATGGCGTGTCTGGTGTGAAGCAGGGTGATAAATGGTTTCTGATAGACAAATCTGGTAATAGAATTGATAACAAGAATTATCGTGAGATAAAGAATTTCCGCAATGGTATCTTCTTCGTTAGTGGAGAAGGGGGCTGGCACCTGATTAATCATCGTGGCAATGAAATTTCCGAGCAGCGGTATCTGAAACCAATGATTTCGGCGAATCATCTACGGTACGATAATTTGGTCGATGTTTGTGATGCTGCCGGTCCTGGTAAGTGGTTCGGCCAGATCAACGAGTGGGGGCAGCGGTTCTTCGGTAAAAAGTGAGGCGAACAGGTGAGCAGATGAGTCAGTAAGTCAGTGAATCGGTGAGTCAGTAAACAGGTAAACAGGTGAGCAGGCCATAAAGTTCATCAAGAATTAAGCAGTAAGGATTAAGAATTAAGATACCTCATCAATCGAATCGAAGGTATTACTCGGTCGATTCGATATTAGGTTAACGAATCAAGAATTTATGCCGTTTGATTGTAAGAAAATTAGCCAAATTGTAAACGATCTCTCCCAAATGGAGAGGGAATTTTCGGATGTAATAAATGCTTCAGCTGTCCAAATCGCCAGGGAGAAGAAGGTGGCGTTGGCCGAAAAAGTCAGCGAAGCCAAGGAATCAATTTATTGGAAATATTTTGGCCAAATTTCCTCGGTCACCAAAGATATTGAAACAATCTGGGAACTCAATCAACTCAGTGATAAAATGCGGTTTTCGATGAAGATTACGCCAGATGGCCGGAGTATAGTCACATTGGCAGCCAAAGACAAGCTGAAATTTTGCGACCTGAAAACGGGCGAGGTGACGGGCTACCTTGAGGCGCCGACGAATATGACGGGAGATCAGAGACTAGGATATTTCTTTGATGGCGATTTTAATATTGTTTTCAGACCAGATTGGAATTTACTCTTCATCTTGGTCGATCGGTATAGCAACACTGTCGACAAAAGGGTACAGAGGAAGATGGCGGTATATGACCTTGACGAAAATAGGCTGCTCAAAAAGGAAGATCTGGGCTGCAGCGGGGCATTTGCGTATGACGAGGAATACAATCGGATGGCTTCTTGTGGATATAATCGGAAAATTCTTGCCGACTGGCAGAATTTCGAGGATGTGCCGGAGGAAATGGGGTATCCCAAAACAATGGAATTTTCTGACGACGGTAAATATCTACTCGGCTTCGATTGTGAAAAACATTTAGTAATCTGGGACTGTGAGACGGGCAAGGTCAAGACGGTTTTGGAAGCGATCAGATCGTATGCCTTTGATGGCAAGAGGAAAATCTATACCTCGCATTTTCGCAGAGCCGAGCTCTACTCATATGATCTTGAAACAGGCCAAGAGTCAACCGTGATGGATCGAGCTCGCGCCTTCGCCCTGGCGATAGATCGAGAATTTGGAAATTTGATCGTGAGTAGCAAACCGTACAGCGACAAGGACAAAACCTCCGAAATTTCCGTGATTAAGATGGCTACCGGCGAAATTGTCCATAAATTTATAGTCGAAGACAATGTCCGTACGATCGAGGTTGGCGCAGATGATATGATCGCCTTTGGCTGTGGCTACAAAAATATTGAAGTGTATGGGAAAAGTAAGTCAGTAAGTCAGTAAATCAGTGAATCGGTGAGTAAGTAAACAGGTAAACAGGTGAGCAGGCCATAAAGTTCATCAAGTTATCAAGTTCGTCAGGTTCATCAAGCTATAATGAATTTAATATTATCAAATGTCACAATTTGTTATCTCGATCCGTTATATATCCGTCGGGTGAGTAAGATGATAAAATAAAAGTAATCCAAATAATTAATAGTCGAACTGGACCGATTTTCAAACAATGACCATGCTTAATTGTCTAACAATTTTAGAAGATATTGCACAGCTGGCTGATATGGCCAGAGATTTTGACGATTCGCCCAAGACCATGTCGAAAATTCGGCCAATCAAGGAAAGAATTGACCTGAAATTGACTGAAGTTTTGGAGCAAATCTCACCGGGGTCGCTTTTCATCGAATCAATTCTCTCTGACACAAACCTTTTTCATTTCCGCGAAATTCTCCATGAAGCGATGAATTTTTCTAGTTCACTTAACGAATTTCTGGTCTATATTATTGATCACTATCGAAAAAGATATTTATCCCCATTCCTAAAAGGAGAGAGGAGTTCGGTCAAATTGAAGTCAGAGAGCTATGGCAAATTTCTAGACAGACTGATCAGAAATCCGGAAATTCACGAAAATCTGAAGATGATTATTACTGAAATTTCAATTTTTCACTCAGGCAGAAGTGAAAATAGTTTAGTGAATCAAATCGGTATTCGCGAATTACTGGCTGCCCTAAATAGTTGCTTTCTCGAGGAGTTCTTGGGGGAGGACCAGACGCTTGATATCAGAAATTATTCAGTTCCGATGGGTCTTTTCATCTTTTTCGGTGTCGGGCTAAGTCATGGTAAGATTATATCAAGAAAACTTGGTCGCGGTGCTGGGAACTACCTTCGGGGCGGGGAGCTCTGGGTTGATGAGGTTGAAGAATGGGCAGGCGAAGGCGTAATGGGTGGTAAGATTAGTGTGGGCAAAGCAGGTGATTGCTTCGCCGCCAGAATCAAAGGTGGAGTCGCAGTAGCGGAGAGATCCGGAGATTCACCAGGAGTTGAAGGAAAAGGTGGAGTCGTTGTCGTCCATCACGGTGGAGACAAACTCGGATCCAGGGCAACCAACGGTGCCTATATCGGCGAAGAAGCGAAAGATATTGCCAAGGGTTCTATCTCAAGCCTGGCTACCTTTCTGGCTGGAGAGGAGGCCGACATTAACATTCATTACAAAACCAATCATTCTTATTCCGTGGCAAAATTTCGTGGGATAGCTACCTATATATCCACTAGTTCTCATTATTTCAACGGTACAGGCGGCACTGCAAATGTGATCACAAATAACGACCAATTAACCAATTTTCTGGAAAGTGGAGTCGGGTTTAATACAATTCCGTCTCATGTTCCGAAGCTATACAATCATGTTGAGGCAATGAAAGGCGGAATTTTGGTGCTCAAGAGAATACCGGATCATGATATTGGTGAGGGGATGACAGGTGGAGCTATTATAATTGACGATCCAAAGGTATCTATAGACGAAGTGAGGCCCAAAATTTCAAAGACCAAGTCTGGCGGTCTGATCCTACTACGCATCTGGGACAAGACTGATCTTGACAAGTCGAGACTGGTCGATGTGGAAGGTGAACAGTGAATCAGTGAATCAGTAAGTCAGTGAATCGGTGAGTCAGTAAACAGGTGAGCAGGTTATAAAGTTCATCAAGAATTAAGCAGTAAGGATTAAGAATTAAGATACCTCATCAACCGAATAAATCGAATCGAAGGTATTATTCGGTCGATTCGATATTTGGCTAACAAAATAAATATTATGTCGTTTAATTGCGAAAATTTAACACAGAATCTAAATAAGGTTGTGAAAAACCTTCGGGGTTTTGATGTGGCATTCAAGAAGCATGATGTTCCGACCACTCGCAAGGAGAAAAATTCGCTAATCTTGCGTTTGAAGAAGTATTTCGCGCCGGTGACTTTCGAAAAATTTCGGAAGATCAAAAATACGGAAATTAAACATAACGTTGAGCCACACGATTTGCCTTCTTATACGCAAAAGCACCAGTACGCGAAGATGACTCACCTTGATCTCGAAGCAAGAAGGATTACGATCAGTGAAGTTGCGGTTTTTCGTGAAGTTACTTTGCAGGGGGCGGGCTCGATTTACGATTTCACAATTTTTGCCGACGAGAAATTTGCTGTGACGGTGGGCCAGGGTGGCGAGGCTTTGATTTGGTCGCTGAAACGCAGCGTTGACGATTATCCCGAGAAGCCGGAGCCCAGCTTCGTCCTCTCTGGTTGTGAGAAGAATCTCTGGGCGGTCAAAGTATTGAAAAATGGCTATATAGTTTCAGGGAATGAAGGAGGGCAGCTGGCCTTTTGGAATATCGCAAGCCCACAATATCGCGAGGGCAGATCTGTCAAACCGTGTTTAAAAATACAGTTGCCGTACCCCGTTGTTTCTCTCTGTGAACTGGACGAGGGCAAAATCGCGGTTGGCTTGTCGGATGCCACGATTCGTCTGGTCAATCTGAATAATCCCAAGGCCGAACCAGTCAAGATTGATAAAATGTGTTGCGGAGACGGGCTCGAATATGCGCCAAGCCTTCGTCGTCTCTCTGCCTACTCTAGGACGGAGAAGAAAAGCATTTTTTTCTAGGAAATAATCACAAAAGATGAACTGCAAGAAATTAACCCAATTAATTCGCTCGATTATTGCGTCCCAGCAAGAGCTGGAGCAGTATTTGGAAATCGAGAAGCCAATCTCAGTGACAGGGAGGGGGATGCAACAGGAAATTATCAAAAATTTCCAGGAATTTTATGATGAATATCCGCCAATTGTCGAGGATTTCTTCGCCAATCTGGAGAAATACCCGATGCTGGTCGAATATTTCAAAGATGGCGAGAACGGCACGGCTATAAATTTTGAATCTGGAATTGGCAAGTACTGTGAATATCCGATCAAAAGCTGGAATTATCGCCGATTTCTTCAGTCTAGTGCTGAATATTTGGAAAGACACAAACTATCTGACATTGATTGGGCGATCACATACCTGAACCGACTGTTTCTCAATAATTATTCGAGCGTACCCGGTTTGGAAATTAATTTTACCGATTTGCCGGAAGCGTTGCGCCATAAGTTTGGCTATGTTTTGAAGAAGGGAAACTTGGAGATAGATCGGCTGGAGAGTGAGGCCTTCACATATATGCGCGGCGGTGAGGTCAAGCTTGGCCGATTTGGCAAACAAAAGCCAAGTGATGGCTACCCTAAGCTTGGTGAAGAAATGGTTGGGGGCAGGATCAGTGTTGGTGAAGCTGGGGGAAATATCGGAAAGGGGATGAAAGGCGGCGAAATTGTGGTTGATAGGATGAGCCGAGCCAATTTGGCCACGAGCGCCACTGGCGGAACTATTTTTGTTAAAAAATTCGAGTTTAACTCTGAGGTCGACGATACAAGTCTTTGTTTTGGCGCTCAGGGCGGTACTTTCGTAGTAAATGAAGTTTCCCCAGACGCTTACTTCAAGATTGGGGCCCATGAAGATACAACTGTGCTTGTCAAATGCAAGAAAAGTCAGATCGAAAGCAACATGGGGCTTCATTCCATATTTGATGGCCAAATTGTCTGTTATGACGAAGCGAAGAACTCATTCCAAATGATAAATTCGAGTCAAAACATCTTGCACTATTCAGGACTCAAATCCTTGCTTGTTCAGACCCAGCTAGATTCCGGTGTCTATGTGCTCAATCGGACTCAAAATTCAATACTCTCTTCAACCGAAAAAGCCGATTTTTCGCTGCTGCAAAATGGCATTGTGCTTCTCAGGGATATGGATCTACTAATGTTTCCAGATGAAATTGGCAAAGGCCAGCGTGGCGGCGTCATAATTATTGATGTACCGGATTTGTCATATGAGGAAGCAACCAAAATGGTTAGTAAAGACCGCTCTGGTGGAATTATCCTGTATTTGCGTAAATGGACCGAACGCAAATGGGGAATCAAGAGCAAAAAGGCAGAGTTTCTGGAAGTCAGATGACATAAGTCGAAAGCTAAAAGCTAGTAAGTCAGTAAATCAGTGAGTAAGCAAGAATCAAGGATTAAGAATTAAGTGTTAAGGATTAAGTGTTAAGCAAGGTCATAACAGTCTGTCATCTCGAGATGACACAAAGAGACAATTTCTGGCAATAAATATAATCCACAGGTATTAGTGTGGATTTTTTGGTAAAATGAAATTACCACTAGAAGAGAGGGGTTTTTCTGATAGTTGATTGTGCAAATTTATCCCGAGAAATCATTTCACTGCGAAAAAGCAAATTCCAATTTGACTCTTTTTTCGATGCCGAGAAATGTAGAGATGCTCTCGATCTAGCGGACAAAATCAGTACGAAAATGAGAGAAATTATAGAGAAATTCCCCCCTGATTTTGCTCATTGGCATTGCGAAGAGAAGAAAATCTTGAATCGGCATCTTGCCTTCAAAAATCTGAAAATTTTGGCTGACGGATCTGTGGTCCTAAATTCCGGGAAAGATTATTTCCGCATTGGGCACGGTGATAAAGTGGAGAATGATTCTGAATATTCCTTGGGTCAGTTAGAAACTCTCGTTCCTAATGTGGAAATATACAAAATTTTTCGTAGTATAACAGTCACAGAAGTCAATAGTGACGGCAAGGTCTATATGTGCGGGAATGATCTTGCAGACAATAGGCCGACACTTGTTTGCTTCGAAAACGGCGAGAAACTTTGGCAGGTATACATGGTTGGAGCGGCTTACGATATTAATCTTACGAAGAGCTACATTGTCTGCGAATTTCGCCAACCGAAGAAAACGGAGATTAATCTCTATGATATTGCTAACGGTGGATATTTATTTAGTCGCGACAGTAATCTCGTCTTGCGAGAGGCAGCCTTCAGCTCGAAGAGGGATTTTGTGGCGATCGATGTGGTGGACGAGATCAAGGCAATTGATCTCGTCATCGAAAATGAACCAGTTCAGGGGGCAACGATCGACAAGGTTTTCATGGGTCCGGATGGAGATTTAGCTGCCTGCTTGAGGCGGAGAGGAGCCAAGACTACAATTTGTCTGACTGACCTTGAAACCGCGACGAAGAGAGAAGCAAATTTCAATGGCATTGGCAATTTCTATGGTAACGGCGTTTCAATCGGCCAAGTCGATGTGAGACCACTGGACAAGGATAGAGTTTTACTTTCGGGCAAAACTAGAAATGGATTTTCGCTCAAGGTTTTTGACTTCGAGAAGGATCGTTTCGTTTGGAGCAACCACTACACGGGAAAGCTCGAGGCGATTGATATCGCTGATCGTCAAATTTCCTTCTCCTATCATATATTGAATCAAAACAACGACCCGATCGAGCACATATTTGAGACCTGGAAGCCAGACAGATTTGGAGGCAAAAATGATTGACAAATATTGCCAAGAAATGACAGCGGGATTGCGAAAGATTGCAAAATTAAAATCTGATTTTGATCGAGATTTTGATGTGCGAAAATATGGCGCAGCCTTCGAGACTACGAGGAAAGTCAATCCGCTTTTGCGAGAAATCTGCCTGCCGCTCATGAGCGACTACTCCGAGTTAAGTCCGGTTGCGGAGATGGAGGTCGAGACGACTCATTATTTCGACAAGACCAAATTATTGGGGGATGGCCGCATTTGCCTCATAAATATGGCAGGTATATTTGCGATTGATCCAGAGAATCAGTCGATGTCTCCTCTGGTTAGCTGGAAGACGACGGCCAGGAGCATCTTGATGAGCGATTTTGTAATCGATCGGGACGGCAGTGTCTATCTGGTCGGCGAAGGACAGTACGGCAAGGGAAATTTGCAGTGCTTTCGAAACGATCAACTTATTTGGGACCATAGCTGCAGCGAATTCCAGGATGTTATTCTCTCCAAAAGTTTTCTGCTCTGTGGACACAAAAGGGAGGCTGGTCATCTTTCAAAAGCATATTCGGCAATGAGGAAAACAGAGCCTGATAAATGGTTTGAATCTGGTCATATGCTCGGCGATATGTCAAAGGGGGCGGTCAATGAAAATTCGGACAAGATGATAGCTCCATATCACGGCTCAGAGGGTACTTCGGCAATTTATGACCTAGAGCAAGGATTGCGTCCTCAGAAATTTTTTGGCAAGTTAATTGGCAAGGTTGGGATCGCTGATGATGGTCGCCATTATGCTTTTCTAAATGCAGAGGGAAAAATCCAAGTCGTCGATACTGTTACTGCTCGGAAATTCACCTTTGATTTTCTGCCGGTGGCTGATAATTCGCTCCATTTCGCTCCTATTTTCCTGCCTGGCGACAACCTTCTCTTCCCGCTCAATGCTGATTATACCAATCGCAGCCACCACCTTCTTATTTACAATTGGAAAACCGGTCAGAAAGTCTCGATGAATTACGGCAAAGGACATCTCTCTAATGTAGATGTGAGCCGAGATGGTCGCAGGATTACCAAGCTGATCGAAGATATTTCCCCTGAGGGCAAAGTTATCAAGCGCAAAGTAATAACCCTATCTCCTCGCTTCGAATTCAGCTTTCTCGAGAAAGGGGGCGAAAATGAGATGTCTTGAAATTACCACCAAACTTCTGAAATTGCCGAAGCTATTCGCGGAGTTTGATGATAACTTTGAAGCTGGACGAATCGGCAAGGCGATGGAGAAATATAGAAATATTCAATCAGAGATGACGGAAATTATCGAGCTGGCCGACCTGAACCAAGTCTTGATCCGCGATCGGATTGCCAAGCAGTTAGGGCTTAATTGGCTTGGAAAATTCCACGAGGGATTGGCCTTCGGCACAAACGATGAATCGTATCTCCTTGTCTCGAGCCAGGGCGAAATTATCAAAGATTTTCGTGATCAGCCGATAACAGGCGTTGGCAAGTTCAGGCAGGGCTCGGCTTGGATTCACACCAGTTTTGAGATGGAAGAATGGATTGGGACTTCGCGTACGGACAATTATCAACTAATTGATCGAGAAGGAGAGCCAATTTCCGAACGTTTCCGCTACCTCGATGAGGATTCTGATCCGCCATATTTGGTATCGCCACTTGAATCGGGCAGGCTGACTTTTCTCGATTCGGATGGCAAGACCTCGCAATATTATTTGATCGCGACTCCTTTTCGTGATGATCGAGCCTGGGTAGCGGAGACAATCAATGATAATTTCAAATTGATCGACACCAGTGGAAATGTGATTACAGAAGATATTCTCGAAAATGTTAGCCCTTTTAGTGAGGGAATATCAATTGTCGATACTGGCTCATTTGATGATCGAGGAAGATCGATTTGGGCAGCTGTGTCAACTGATGGGAGCAAAGTTGAATTTACTCTTCCCTTCAATCCCGAATCAATCAATCCCCCACACAATGGTATCTGTCAAATTGTTTTCAGTGAGCAGGATAGTGAATATTTGTATGGCGAATTAGTTGGTGCCGAGATGCGTATCTTGGGTGGAATTGAAGCCGACTTTGATTCTCCGACTGGGTTCAAAACATTTGAGGAAGCAGAAGATTTCTCTGAAGGTTTGGCGCTTGTGGAATCTGTGAATTTGTCGGCGGATTATACTGGAAATTATTACAAATATTTTATCAACAGAAACGGTTTCCCTGCGCTTAACCACTTCCGAGCTTTCATTGACGCCCGTAGTTTCTCCGATGGCATGGCGGCGGTTCGTCCTATTGATCCAGAAACAAATATGACCGATAGCTGGATTTATATCGATACCAGCGGCAAACCGGCTGTCCTGGATTCGGATGGCAGGCCGAAAGTTTTCGCGAATGCCTGGTCGTTTGCGGACGGCGTAGCCAAAGTCGCTGACCTCGAAGATGGCGCATATACCGACTATTATATAGACAAAAACGGCAAGAGATTGTTCGGTCAAAGTGGTAGAGGCGGGAAGGATCGAAATGGTAATTAGAAAAGGTCGAGGATTTACATCTAACAGTGAAGCGAAGATTGATTGGAGGGAAGCTGAAGTGACTCTGGATTGCCAAGGTCTGACCAGTGGTATTTTGAATTTACAGAGAAGTCAGAAGGAGTTTGATCAATTTTATGATCAGAAAAATGTCAAAAAACTGAGGCAGCTCCAAGAGAGTATGAGCACGGAGATTGAGAAGCTTGATTTGAAAAATGTTGATGTGAACAATTTCATCCTGCATTTCCTCGAGCCGAATAGAATTGAGAGATTCGGTTGGATTCTTAGGAAATATATTGCCGGCATAGGAGATTACGAAGATGACGAAATTAGGGAATTTGAAGACGACGGATATTTGGAATTTCAAACAATTTTTGCCGATTTCACCAAGAAGCGCAATCAATTCGGTACGCGACAATATCAAAGTTTTCTCAATTTCATGAAGAGTCCGGAATATCTTGCTGCCAGAAATCGGATCGAAAAGCTTGCTGGGCTATCGGAGGAGAATGAGACTCTGTATCTGCCAATCTTTCTGAACGCTATTTTCCTGGATAAATTGATGGAAAAGGATAGTGTCGTCACCTTGTCGGAGCCGCCGCCTGATTTGAATGATTTTTTCGGGGCTTACCTCACGCGCGGCAAAATTGTTCTGGAAAGAGCCGGCAATTCGCTTGGCTACAAGATGCGAGGCGGAGTGATCGTGGTCAGTGAGGCTGATTCGCGACTTGGCAATCGAATGTCTGGCGGCAAAATTTTTGCAGAGACGGCCGGTGTCTTTGCTGGGGATCATTTGAGAGGTGGCTATCTCCATGTTGGTGAAGCGTCATTTGCTTTTGCCTCCGAGATGAGCGGTGGCCTGGCTGTGACCAGGAAGACGGAGCAAATTTCCAGTTTCAGAAGTGGCAACGTCATCTTCGACCGTGTCCTGCCACCGGTAGTGAACCATTCGACAAACGAGATGAGAGTTTGGCATTTGCAAGTCGAGGAGCTTACTTTCGGTGGAAGACAAATCAATTACCTCAATCAATACTCGACTCCGAGTCACATTCCGGTAGTGCATAGTAGGGTTGTGGTAAGCGAGCTTCTAAATGACGATGGGTTTATAGAATCTGCAGCTGGGATGTTTTACTCTACCAACATAACCAGAGGAATGTACAAAGGAATCTTGCTACTTCGGAGTCTACCAGATATTTTCGGAGAAAATATGACCGGCGGGGTGATCATTGTTGAGAGGGCAAATACAACCATAGAGCAAGTCCGAGAGAAAATTGCAGAGAGCAAGAGTGGCGGCGCGATCTTGCTCCGGGTGTACGATACTGGTGATGAAATCGGCCGCCTCGTAGATGTCGAAGATGAGCCGGATTGGGAAGGAATAAGCAAAACAGTGAGTCAGGTAAGTAGGTGAGCAGGTTATAAAGTTCATCAAGAATTAAGCAGCAAGGGTTAGAACCAAGAAACAAGATCAACCGAATACCGAATCAATCGAACAAATCAAATCGAAGGCATTACTAGGTCATTTCGGTCGATTCGATATTAGGTTAATGAATTAAAATTTATGTCGTCTGATTGCCAAAAATTAACTTCAACTTTACAGGAAATTATTTATCTTGTGAGGGAGCAAAAACAGCTGGAGAAAGCCAGTAATTTTTCGGCTGCGCTTGATATTTGTGCTGAAATTGATCAAATCATAGCAGAAACATACTTCTTGACTGAGACGAAGCTTGAATCGAATTTGAATCTGGATAATTTTGTCGAGACGAGCTGTTTTGAAATGGAGGCAGAAAGCTCCAATCACTTTGCCAGTTTTGCCAAAATTAGAGGCGGAAATCTCTTCGTTGACCAGATTGGCAGCGTCCCTCGAATATTGGAAGAGGAATCCCCTGGCAAATTTATCACTCGGAAAGAGCTTCCTGTGTCCGGCATGACAAATGCTCGTCCGGCTGGTGAAAACAAGATATTGCTGACAGAGGGCAATGCTCTCTACATGGTAAATGTGGATGATTTGGAGAGAGTGCCCCTCTTCCCTAACAGAATCGCAAATATCAAAGCGACCTCTCGAAATTGGGCTCTGGTCTCGCTTTGGGACAGAGAAACGAACAAGACTGATCTAATAGTAATCGACAACAACAAGGGCAGAGTAATCTTCGAGATCAAAGAAAAGGTTCCGGCCTACAATAGCTTTGCGATCTCGCAGTCAAAAGCCCAGGTCGTTTTTATAACTGGTGAATATATAAATGTCCTGGACTTGAATGAAAACAAGGTGGTGAAGCGGGAGTTGGTTGATTCTCTTCCTGGTATGAGCGAAGTCGATCTCGGAACTACTGCAAGAATCAGTTTCAGCCCAGGCGAAGAATTTCTTTTGGCAATAATTGGTGGAGAGGGTTATGCTCTGGATTCAGAGAATTTCGAGCTGAAAAAGAAGATTAGTCCAGACGGCTCGCGTCTCGGGTCTCGAATCGGGACGAATGGTTCAATCTTGATGGACAAGGGCAGACTCATTTATCGGGAAGTTTTCTTGCATTCTGCCAAAGTTCATATTTATGAAGAGAAAAAAGACGAAAAATGAAGAAGCGATGCTCCAAAATGACACAGAAACTGACAGGAATGGTCAAAATGATCACAGATTTTGACATGCAATCAAAGGACATAGATAAAATCCAGGAGTCGCAGAAAATGATGGACCGGATCAAGAGGAAAGTGAATGAACTTTACGAATTCTTGCCATACCGTCTAGTCAAGGAGGTTCAGTGTTCTGGCAATGCAATTAGTTCTGTTTCGGCTGGTGGTAACGAGATTTTTGTCGAAGGATATTTTGGCTTCAGGGTTTTGGATGTCAACAATCTCGATCGACCAACAGAATTGATTGATTCTTCCGATCTCCTCGATCTCTCCGCGAACTACGAACTGGTCGGGAACAAGGTCGCTCTTTTTGATCGTCCCTTCTGTAAAATATTTTCGCTACGTCATAGTGAGGACGAAACTATTTTTGCTGATTTGGGCGAGATTTATTATAATGCTAGTATTGTCGAAATTGGCCAGGGAGACTATATCGTCTCTGATGATAATCGCCTTTGGTATATCGACACGGCTGCGTGCAAGAAGTTTCGCCAAGGGCAGGAGGCAAACAGGCGATTCCCGATCTCGGCGCTGAAGATTAAGCCATTTGAAAGCATGGTCGAGGAAATTATTGATATGAAAAGTCTGGGCAACTCGCTCTATCTGGTCCAGGAAAGTAATGTTCTGATCCTGAATGATCCGAAAAATTATCCTGCCGATGATCCGAATGCTAGATATAGCAATACGGTCGTCAATTCAATGCACAGCGATTTTATAGACATTTGGGCCGATGACTTGGGACTAGACAAATTGGCGAAGGTTTGCCCGGTCAACGAGCAGTACATGATTGTGATCGGAGTAGACGGCAGGGTTGTACGCTGGGATCTGGGAAATAGCAAGACAGAGGAAATAATGACTCTGAGAAGCAATAAGTTCGCAATTATTCGTCTGAGCGACCAATCGGTTGCCCTCTCTGATGGAACTTTTGTCTATGTTGTCGAGGATATCACTGATCCAAAGTGGACACACATTCATAATCGCAAAGCAGAGGGTCATTTCGTAGAATCTCTCGCTGCACTTCCGAATGGTCGTTTCGTTGTTGGTGGCGCGAGCGGCAATCTCCAGGTCTTTGGCAAGAAAGGAGTCGCTTAAATCGCGAAATTTCAAATGGAAAATAATTGTCAAAAAATTACACTTGCTCTCTCTGAAATCGCTGGCTTGGCCAGAGAGATTGTTGATATCGAAAATCCTCGTAACCTCAAATCAAATTTGGAAAATTGCAACAAAATAAAGTCGAAAATAGAGAAGGTTATTCTCGAATTTAGTGAAGTCATCAAAGAAAACATTCTTTGCGCTGTCTTTCCAATCAATAGTGTGACGGTCCGAGGGAATCGAGTCTTCGTACTGAGTGATCGGTCTGAAATTCATTGGGATATTGATACCGTGGAGTTAAGCGATTTTATGGACTTGCCTGAAACCAAGGGAACGCACAGAGTGCTTTGTGGAAACAGAATGTTCTCCTTCAACAGTGGCCGAGGCTGTATAGTGGTCAATCTGGATGGTGAAGACGGCGAAGTGGCTGACTCCTTTACCTTCAACGATATGGTCGACGGTCCAAAATATGAGGTGGTGCAGCCTGATCCGGCCAAGGATAATTTTATTATCAGTGATGGGCCCTCTCTCTATACTTGGGATGCTGGCCGTGATGACTGGCCGACTAGAATACCTGGGATTTACAATCCCACTTTGCTGGCCGCTACCCCGAACAACTATTTCTATGCGAAGGACTCCTATTTGGTCTCCTCACGAGAAATGATTTCTCTGCCTCAGCGCATCACAAGCGTTTTTGCAGTAGATGACAAGACAGTTTATACAGGCTTGGAAAATGGGCAGTTATTCCTAGCTCAGTTTAATGATTTTGGCGCAACTATGCGCGATATCACACCAGAGGGCTTGGATTTAGACAAGATTACTCTTCTGGCACACCAGGACGGCAAATTCCTGATATCAAATGAAAAGGAAGTGTATTTTTGGGATGGCAAAGGTAAGTCACATCTCATCGATAATCTTCCTCATTCAAGTCTTGCCTTCCTCCCTGACGGCAGCTTCGTTGTCGGCTACGACAGTAGCTATCTCAGGCGATTCAAAACCAGGTGGAGAAAATAATCAGTTCAGAGGTTTTATATGAAATCAGATATAAAATATGAATTGTTAGCTTAATATCAAAACCTAACCTCACGCACAAGTTTATAAATTTATCTTCTACAAAATATCGTCGATCGACGAAAAAGTGTAGAATTTAAAAATAATTAACAGATTGAATATTAAGAAAGTGAATACTTAAAAAGTAGATTATTGAAAAGTGGACTTTCAGAAGAAAGGGAGGAGTGAGATGGATAAGAAGGAGATCAAATCGAAAGTCAAAGATGTTCTTGTGGAAATTTTAGATTGCTTTCTAGGAGTACCAGAGAATATTTTTCGCGCATTTGACCGCCAAGAAGCATACAAAATTATGCGTGGCAACGACAATTATAATAATATATTGTCGGTCTCAAATTTGAGCAAGCTATTTTTCAGACTGAAAAGAAGTGGCTACATTGAAATTACTAAATCTGATACAGGTGAATCAATCAGGTTTACGAACAAAGCTAGATTGGCTGTTGTATTTCTTTTTTTTTTACATAAAATGCAAATTAAATTTATTGAGAAGATATTTTTTGCACAATAGTAATTTTTTCCACCCCTGCATGTTAAAATTGTAACATGTTTTTTTTTATCTAGAAGGGACTGAATAGTTGATGACAAAACCTCTGCCTCAGGCGTATTTAAACCTGTAGGAAAAAAAACTAGAACATCTTGAGGCATAAATTTTTAATATATTTTAACTTAAAAAATAAATTTAACATAATAGCAGTACCTGTATTCTGCTATTTTTCTACATAATATCGTCGATCGACGATATTATGTAGAAAAATATTTATGCTTATTTTATTTTCATTTTTGAACACTATATTTGGATGAATTACCCTGTGGCAGAGACCACATGGAATTACGAGCTAAATATTTGCTTGAGAAACCTCAAAAATGCTAAAATATCAGTAAGGCAATTTCTGCCTTGTTTGATGTTAGATATATTATGAGTGTTAAAATAGTGTTGAATATTAGAGTAGAACAGTGATGAAATGTATTGATATTACAACAGATATTGTCAAGTTGCAGCATCTGAAAACGCGGGCTGATTTGGCGTTGAAGACAGAAGATGGCAGCCAAGCCTGGCCGATTATGAACGAAGCGAGGGAAATAATGGGCAAGTACCTCATTTCTTGGGAGGATTATCGCGAAATCAGGCGAACTTTCTTCGACGCCGAAAAGGCGATGATTCCTGGCAATGAAAAATACGATTGGCCCGTCGTCTTGTCTTTGGACAGGAAGACGATTGCCGGACTTTACCATCACGACGAGATATTGACCGTGAGTTTGGAGACCGGCGAAGAGCTTCGCCACATTAAACTTGGCGAGATTGCAAGAAACTGTGGTGTACGGAGGTTCAGTTTTGATAAATCCCTGGCCTTTTCTCCCGATGGCAGGAAGATTGCCTTTATGGGAGTGGAAGATAAATTAGCAAGCAGACCGCCTGTGTTGGTTGAATACGATATACCCGGTGACCGTGCGACTGTGAATTCACCGACTGATAAATTAATTGATTATGATCAAGAGGGTAATTTGGTGGGTTGTGGTCTTGTCTATCCGTATAAAGTTGGATATTTAAATCAACATGGTGAAATCGACAAACCGTTTCTCAACAAGTTATACGAGCCTAATATTGATATTAGAATTAGGAAGTTTTATGTTAATGGAAATAATTGCTTGGAAATCAGCGAGAAGGGTAAATTGACAATCTGGGACCAAGAAAAAGAGGAGGCAATACTGTATTCCGGCAACAAGAAAGAAAAAATGTCTACGATCAATGACGCTCTTCTCTTCGATTCGGGACAGAAACTGATGGTATTGACCGGTGCTGGAATTTTGGCTGTTTATGATATGAAGAGGGAGGAATATTCGAGATATATTTCCGGATATTATTCCGAAATGGCGATAGATCCCGCAGGGCGATTCTTGGTCGCAACTGATACAATTAGTTCGGAATTAAGAATATTTAATTTACGAAATTATCAACAAATAGGCACGATCCAGATCAACAAAGGCAAGACCTTCGGCAGTCGGGTCAAAAAGTTGATGATGAATAGTGAGAAGAAGATTGTTGTTTGTTACCAAAACGGTGTCGTCTCGGTCTTGGGGATACCAGATAAAACGGAGTAGATAAGGAGGGCAAGATTAATTGGATTGGTAGTTGCGCAGAGTTAACCAGTTTCCTGACTGTGGTTCAGCTTCATTTCAATAATTTGAAAGCAGCTGAAAAAGCCGGCCATTTTGGCAAAGGTTTGGAAGTCTCTCGTGAAATTAATCATCTGTTGGAGCCAAAAATGGAGAGAATCAGATGGCGAAGTTACGAGAAGTTAACCGAGTTCAGGGTCGAGATCCCTGAGGATCAGCTCGATTTTTATCGAAATGGCAGTTGGCCGGTTCGACTAACTCCAGACGGCAAAAAGCTGTTGATCGTCAATGCTTCCAAGTCTTTCCAAATTTATGATTTCGAGACGGCGCAGTCCAGAACAACCAGTATTTTCACTGATCGAGACGAGACCCAGAACAATCTCGGGCCTTGCCGATTGAGTGTGCAAAACGAGCTTTTCTACCTGACTGCGACAGATTTTGATAATGGCAAGCGAGTGGTGATCTATTATGATCTCTACGATCCGAAATTTAGTGGTATCACTCGAGGTGGCCAGTTACCTCATGAGTTTGACACTCTTGATGACGAACACACAGTTGGAATTTACGGCAACAAAATTGCCAAGATTGGATCTGGGTTCATGAGCTCTGGAGAATTTCGATTGCCTGACCAAAGTGTCCATATCGAGAAGATTAAACTCTCCAGAGATGGCCGGCTAGTCTATGCGTTGAGCAAATTATTTCGTCTCTATGTTTGGGATTATAAAAGTGAGAAATTTATCCAAGAACCCAATTTCAAGATTGCTCAGTTCGTGACGCTGCCAAACGATCGCATCGCTTGCATCGGCTGGGATCACAAAATATATTTGCTGGAAAATCTGAGAGACTCCAAATCGGAGAGCGAGCCGATCCCCTTTGATCAGACCGACAATTATGTATCAATTGCCGCAGATGCCGAAGGTAAATATCTGGTCGCGGCTACTGTCTTCAATGAAGCAAAAGTATTCGAGCTGGCAACGGGAAAACAAATTCGCAAGTTGCCGCTGCCAAGTGATCTCCTTGCGCGGGAATCCGGCTTCATTCGAGCGGTCGAAATTACCCCGGATCATACAGTTGTGATTTCACTGAAGGATGGCAGAGTGCTGGTGTATGGGAAAAGTAAGTCAGTGAGTCAGTGAATCAGTGAGTAAGTAAACAGGTGAGTAGGTAAACAAGTAAGCAGGTTATAAAGTTCATCAAGAATTAAGCAGTAAGGATTAAGAATTAAGATACCTCATCAATCGAATCGAAGGTATTATTCGGTCATTTCGGTCGATTCGATATTAGGATAACGAAAAAGCATTTATGAAACTTGATTGTCATACAATTAGCGAAAATTTACTTCTGATTTCTGGCTACTTCAGACGGTTTGATGGTATTTTGGCGAAAAACCTTCCAGCATCGAGCAGAGAAATCAGGGAATTGAGAGAAATCAAGGCGGAAATTCTAGAATTGGTCGAATTGAGCAACCCTTATCGCGAATTTGAAGAGAAACTTGCCGACGAAAATATGTGGCAAAAATTTGAAGAGAAAATGATGGGAGTCTTGGATAGAGATTCACCCAATCTTCTGTCTGGTCGCCGACTCTTCGACTTCCTTGGGGCCGAGCTCTCTGAATCTTTGCCAGAGATGAAATTTGTCGAAAAGTTATACATTGATCTCCTCGATCGGCTAGAGCAAAGCAGCCTTCATCAAAAGTTTTCGACTTTTACCAGTCACTATGCCCCCGGTTATGGCTTGTATGCCGGCAGAGGATTTTTCTTCAACCTGGTCAATTCTGTTATTTTGGAAAAAATGTTAGAGAAAAGCGACGAAATAATTATCGGCCGAGATATTCCGATCAATTTCAAGAATTTCTTCGGTGTTTTTCTGGAAAAGGGCAAAATTGAAATAGGAAGTGTTGGCGACTACGCTTTTGCCAGCACTGGAGCAGTGGAGGCAAAAATAATTACTGCCGGTGACAAGCTAGGGATGTACAAGAAGGCCGGTCGGATCGAGGTGCGATATTGCGATGAAGGGCTGGGCGAATTTGCGACCGGTGGTAAATTTGTAGCTTACCAAACCAGTGTTAATACCGGCAAGAATGCTGACGCTGGAGCAAGTTTCGTGATTGATAGGTGTGGTGTCGGTATGGCCAGTTTCAGCAAGGCAGCCTTTTGCTGTGATTCAGGTGATTTCAGCACAGAATTCATGAAGTACGCGTACGCTACCTGCTATATCAATCAGCTTCGTGATGAACAGATCATGGGCGGTTCCGGTGCAACCTTCCTCTGCGGCCATCTTGACCCCTCAAAACAATTCAAGCACTTCGGGGCGTTTTACCAAAACGAGAGCGGCGAATATGTTTGCCATAGTGACGAGCTAGTGCATCGAATTGTAAATTACAATGCGCTGATGCATTTCATTGCCAATCGAAAGGGATTAGCCGTAATAGAAGATCCTGACCAATTTACCGAAGAGTCACTGTCTTATGGGATGAAGGGGGGAATCTTGGTACTGCGCAAATTACCCTCGCGCCCGCGGTTTAGCAAACTAACGCTGTCGCAACGAGCCAGAGCGATCAATGGTGGGGAGCTGTTCAAACTGGGAATCGAGATGGATGGCGGAATTCTGCTGATCGATGATCCGGTGGCCAAATTAGAACAGGTTTACGCCATGATTGACCAGACCAGAAAGGGTGGCTTGATTCTGATGCGGGTGTATAATAGTGATGGTACGACAGATGTAGTCGATGTTGAAGAGGAGATGAGGAAAGTAAGTGAGTAGGTGAACAAGTGAGCAAGTTATAAAGCCTAAAGTAAGAATTAAGAATTACATAACCACTAAATACGAAACCGGTACAAAACTACCAACTAAAAACTAATTCATGTCATGTATTGAAGCAACAAAATTTATTCAAGAATTGGTCGAACAGGGCAAAAAGTTATGCAAGCCGGATAATTTTGCTGTGGGAGATTTGATTGCAGCTCAGAAAGATCTGCAGGAGAAGCTGATCGATTGGACCGAAATCCCATATTTTTTGGAAAATAGATTCAAATATCAGGCCAGAAACCGCTTGTCCGAGAAATTTGATCTTGATTTTGTCTATGTTCCAGAGTCGGACGGGATTGTCTGGGGTTATCGAATGAGGCGAGTGCCAGCAGGACTCACTTATGACGTTTATCTCCTAAACAACAAAACAGAAGAGTTGATAGCCGGACCATTTTCTCGAGTAACTGAATTTCGAGATGGCTTGGCGCTGGTCCAGACAGATGTGGTGGATAAATATTATACCTGCAAGATTATTCGGAAAGACGGCACGAACGCCTTCCCCGCAATGGAGGAGCCTGATGTCCACTATTTCTATCCAAGCGGTCTAGATTTTGCCAATGTGACCACCAGCATGCCGGATTTTCCGCTAATTTTGAAAAGACAGAATCAGTCGGGTGAGTGCTTGGTAATGATTGACTCTGTGGGCAAGGTCACCACCATCGGTGCTGCCGATGACAGAGGGGAATTGTTCTCCGAAGGGGTTGCCTGGGTCAAAAATTTCAAGGATGGCAAATATCGTCTGATCAATCAGGAGGGAGGGGTAGTACATTACGAAAACACACTAGTTCGTCTGACAAATTTTTACAATGGTTACTGCCTGGGGATCGATACAACAAGCAATGGCGGTTCGTCGCCTGTTGGCCATTTGTATATCGTCAGCAAGAGTGGGGAGAAAAAACAAGTGCCCCTGCCGCACTTTGTGGAAGGTAAATCTCTCTACAGTAGCAAAGCACCAAGCCCGGAGGGCATCTATCATATTTCCACCCTAGCAGGAGGTAACAGCCGGGATCATTATTATATCAATCAGAAAGCTGAAATCGTCGGTGGTCCTTTTGAGTCGGGAGAGGATTTTTCTGATGGCTTAGCAAATGTCCAGATAAAATCTGAAAAGAGCGCAGGCGAGAGGAAGTATTTACGTCCCGATGGCACATTTGCTTTTCCTGGCAAAAAGTTTGGGATGTCCTCTCATTTTGCAGAAGGAATTGCACTAGTTGGTGATCCGTATGATATTAAAAACCTCGGCAGTTTTTCGAAGCGATATTAGCGATTTCAAGATGCCAACTGGTTCTCAGAGGGGGTGGCAGTTGTCGGGATCAATACTGATCATTTCTTGCTCAATAAATCCGGACACATGAAGAAGCTGGAGTCGTCCGAAAACGCATACCCACCAAGTTATTTTCATAAGGGCGTGGCACAAATCCTATATAAGGATCAATCGAAATCATATATTGATCGGCTTGGGCGTCAGATTTTTCCCCACCGAGCAAAATTATAATAGTTGTCATCCCTCGATCAGGTCGAGGGCAGGCTCTGAACTTGATTCAGGATCCAAACATTATTCTGTCGCCATTTATCATTACAAAGTATGCAAACTAAATGCCAAAAATTTACCGAATACCTGGGGCAGATCGTCAAAGAGCTGCGTAATTTTGATATGGCAGTCGGTCGTCAATTCCCATCTCTGGCGCTAATCTCGGAGATGGAGATCGAAAAGCTGATTTCGCACTGTATAGGTGCGGACTTGCCCCGATTTGAGAAAAGGATCGATTGGCAGAGCCTTGTCCAATCAAAGCAGTGGAAGCTGTCGGGCGGATTCGACGATGTGATTGCAGTCGAGCAGCAGCCATTCTCCGATAATTTCGTTTTGCTCTCCGAGGACAGCGACAAATACCGACTTTATATTCTGGACCAGAAGACGGGCGAGTCGCGGGAATTTTTGGCTCTCAAACAGATGCCGCTAAGCTTTCACCTGACTGAGTCCGAGGTGTTTGTCCTCTACGAAGACGGAATAGAAGCGATCGATCTGGAGAGCAGAGCTAAGAGGAAATTTGATACCGGTTTCCGCAGAAATCATTCATTTGAAATCAGAAACAGAGAACTCATCATCCTGACTCGTCATCTCGATGTTACACGCGGATTCTTGCTCGGTATTCTGAAATATGATCTGAAGGGGAATATTGTTAAATCTGACCTGGAAGAAGAGTTACACGACTACCGAAGCCATGGTCTCTCCACGAAGTCAGACGAAGAAATATATACCAAGACGATGAATACCAAAGGGATTTATTTCTTGTCTGAAACGGCCGATGAATGGATTTTGATGCCTACCCCCGGGCCTTTCGTGCTGAAACTTTCTCCAGGGGAGAAATGGCTTATGGCTTCGAACAAAGAGGGTGACTGTTATATTATCGATGTTGCAAGGAGAGAGATTGTCAAAAGTTTCCAGATCCGGCTACCAAAAGGTTCGAGGAAGATCGAATTTCTCTATGCCGCTGACGGACGCATTTTCTACTATCTCGAAAGATCCGATGAAATTGCCGGAGGGTTTGAGAAAAGCGGTAATATTGTTGAATTGAAGTACAAATTCAAGACAGGGAAATAGTGAAATTATATAGTCTAGTATTGCATAAAGAGAATGCGATCAAAACACCCTCACTTATGCACCAATTGAGAGTAATTATTTCTTGCTCAAAAGCCCAAAAAATATTAAAATATAACAAAAGGCAAGTAATTGCTTTTGGTTTCAATATAGAAAAGAAACAATATTGCTGTCATTTCGAACGGTATTATTCAAATGAGAGATTTTACAAGATTTCTCCGACCTCGATGGCACATCGAGGGGTCGAAATGACAGACTGGTAAATGCGATGAGTCAATTGTGGAGGGAGAATCAATGTCACCAATGAATGGAGATCCTACGGGCGCAGGCTGGCCCGATGAAATAAACCTGGAAGACGAGGCTGTTTTGGAGATGGCTCGCCGAACTAATCCCGACTCGAATCCTAGACCAAACCCAATTCCGCTAGAGCCGAAAGTGCCGATTGCTCCAGAAAAAAAGAAAAAGACATTCAAGGATGAGCAACTCGAAGAGATAGCCAAACTCCCACCTGAGTTGCAACCCTATGGTGCAGAGTTGATAGAGTGGATTGGGAGCCACGAAAACCCGACACCAGTTTATAATACCCTGGTCTCTTTCTTGCAGTACCGCAACACAAAGTTCAAGATTATTCCTGGCAACGGATTTTATTTCTCACCGGCCGATGGCATAATTTCAGTCAGTACACCGTTTTACAAGGAGATGAAGGAAAAGGTTGGCATGGAGATGACGCCGATGCAATTCATATTTGGAGCGATGCACGAATTTGCTCATCTGAAGGCAATGATTGAGCTCAATGACGCGGGTCTCCAGAATATGTTACGACAATTTGACTATGTCCAGAACAAGAAATTCGCCAAGCCGGGGGAAGACGGCAAGCCAGCCTTCTATTCGGCTGGCGGTATTTACGCATTTTATTACAATATATTGGAAGATGTGATCGTAAACACGATGGTGGAGAACACAGAACTTTATGGTGCCAATTTTACTGAGGGCAAGAAAAATCGCCAGGAAGTAACCGATCTCTATACTGAAAAATTCTTTGCGATTCATCTCCCTGCAGGTGCGGGTCAGGGCGATTACACCCTGAATGGCGAAGAATTTGTGAAAATTGAGCAAGGACAAGGTGATTACAAGAGAGCGGCAAAGGAGGACTATGATCGCGGTTTTGACTGGACCAAATTACCTGTGCCAATGCGGCGGGCTTCGCAGTTCACAACCTACCTGATGAAAAATCAAATGATCGGCCTCTCGGAAAAGTCAGTTTTTGACCCCGAGAAGCAGCCAGATGGAAAACATATTCTCGACCCTGACGTTGCGATGATTTTCACGAGACCCCTTGTAGAAGTTTACAAGACATTACTTCAAAAGGTGGCTGAGAAATACAAAAATGATCCCGAGAAATATCTCTCCTATCTTAAGTTTATGACTACTTTCCAAAAAATCCAGACCTGGGGTGAGAAGAATGGAGAAGTCGTGGAGACAGAGAGTCACAAGGTCCTGAATGTCATGAGTGAGACTTGTGTCACTGATCTCAAAATAAACTTTGATCGTGCTGCACTCAATTATGAATATGGACCACTTTCCAATATGATCAATCAATATGGTTTGGAAGGAGATATTACCAGTCTGACCTTCCTCCAAGTATTCAACCAGTTCAAAGAGCTGAATTTCCGGGCACCAGCTAGTGGTACCATACCGTTTAAATATAACTTGTTGAAGCGAACACAGGTAATCAGAGAAACTCTGGAGCCGATATTCTCTCTCCTTCTGATCTTGGATGATAGTTTCAAAGCCAAAGAGGCTGGTGATCCGCCGCCGAGTCGAACTGGTCGTATTGTTACGGTGAACAAAGACAGTGGAAGCGGTGTCAGTTCTGTCGTCGTTGTCTGGGACAAGCGCAGTGATGGATCGTCCAAGAACAAGAACACTGGTAGTCTTGATATGGCGAGCGGTATTGACGAAGGACTCTTTAGTGGTGAAATAGAAACAATATTTGATCCAGATAAGAATTTGATATTACTTGTGAACAAGCCGAAAAAGGGCAAGAAACCGCCTAAAGGCCCAATTCCGAAGAAGAAAGATCCTCGTGACAAAGAATACAAAGACGACGATGATGACGAAGACGAAGACGACGATGATGAAGAGGATGACGACGAAGACGAAGACGAAGACGGTGGTGACGGAGTTCCTTCGGATGAGAAGGATGACAAGAAGCCAAAAGATGGAGACGACGAATCTGAAGATAAGGAAGGCTCAGAAGACAAGAACGACGATGAGGGTGATTCTGAAGACGAAGACGATTCCGAAGATGAAGGCAAGGAGGGTGAAGACGATGTCGAGGGAGAAGGTGATGAAGAAGAGCCTGATTCAATCAAGGAACTTCGTGGTTACAAGAAATTTTTGAAGAAATTACAGAGGCAGAGAGCTCGGGAAAAACGCCTCAAGAAAATAGAAGATGAGCTAAATGGTAATAAATTCCGCAAAAATCGACGCGATCTTGCCGAAGAGGAGAGGTTGCTCGGGATTTTGAAGTCCAAGGCAGGTGAATTCGGGAAGGGTGGAGTCAGAGTTCCAGAGGTGACCAGAGAAGCGATCCGCGAAGTGATGAAGCTGGAAGACATCT